>NZ_JAFCUB010000005.1:20220-220910 GCF_049896325.1 Caulobacter sp. DWP3-1-3b2 | reverse complement strand
TCACGACGCCGGGCAAGCTCACACCGCTCCTCAAGCGTGAGGTGATCATAGGCTTGTCCCATCGCAACACCTCGGTCAGAGAGTGTTGCACTTCGTTTGTGAACTCAGGGGACCCAAGCCGAGATTGGGGTTCCGCTCGGACAGGACGGCCCGCGCCGCTTGGGTCCCGACTTTCGTCGGGATGAGCGGAGAGAGGGGGCCTGGTGAGCGATGAAGACCCTACAGCCGCACGCCGCCCAACCAAGTCTGCCACAGTATCACGAACCCGCCGTGCAGGATCACCGCCGGCCATAGCGAGCCGGTCCGCCAGCGCATCACGGCGCAGGCCAAGCCCAGGATCGCCGTACAAACGAGGAAGTCCGCTCGCAGGAACATCGTCGCCCGGGGCAGGAAGGTCAGCGCCTCCAGCGGGTGCCAAGCGACATAGAGCGCAGTCGAGATCGTGATCGCCGGCCAAGGCCGCTTGGCCTCCGGTCCGGGGACCAGCAACCCGCGAAACGGGATCTCCTCTCCCAGGGCGGGCACGAACAGCACGGTCAGCAGCCGCAGCGGCAGGCCGGGAACGGCGGGGGTCAGGGTATAGAGGCCGGTGGTGAAGCCGATGGCGGCCATCAGGGCGGCGGTCGCCAGGCCGATCAGCCCGCACAGCGCCCAGCCGCGCGCGGTGGGCAGGGTGGTTAGGGATCGAAGAACACCGCGGATGGTCATCGACCGCCGCGCGGCGTCCCCGTAGGGCGCGACACGACAAAGATGACTAGCGCGATTAGCGCGCCCGCTCCCGTGATCCAAGGCCAGGTGAAGGTCATCCTGCCGGATGTAAAGGCGATAGCGAACCCTATGATTCCGATGAAGGCGGCAAGGTTCGGCAGCCGTTTCGTCCTTGGCTGACGCTCGCGCGGCGGCGCCACGATCGGCCTACGATCGGCCCCGCGATTGACGCGCTGGACCAGCCGGATGAGTGGGAGCAGGCCAAAGACAAGCAGAGCCACGAACAGGCCCACTGGCGCCAACAGCACGGAGGCGATGATTACGTTATTGCGCAGGAGGCTGGCGGGCCAGATTCCGAGGGCGGCATTTATCAGGACGAACTCAACGAGCGCGATGGCTAGGATTCCGACCACCGTCAAAAGAAAAATTTGCCATAGTACAGGCTTGGCCTTGCGATGGGCCGCCACATAGGCATCGCGTTCCTCGGTCGAGAAGAGCGCCCCGCCCCGCCGCGTGAAGACGATGTAACCGCCCGGATGAGGTTCAAACCTAGCACCGAACGCTCGGTGCTGATCGTCTTGTGCCCGCATGCGGATCCTCACAGCCAAGCCATGAAACTAGCCGCATGCCCCTAGGTCCGCCACCGCAGCGTCGTCTCTTCCACCGGGTTCTGGAACGGCCGGCGCTCGCGGTGGGCCGCCGCCCATTCGCGCTTGAGCTGGTGGTACCAGCGGCCCTGCTGGTCGGCGTCGCCCACCCACATCAGGGCGGGGTTGTCGCGCAGGCCGCGGGTCTGGGCGGCGACGATCTTGCCGTCCTGGCGCAGGAAGGTCCGGGCGGCCAGGCGGATCACCGGATAGAGCAGGGTGAAGGCCGGGTGGTCGGACCAGATGATCTGGTTCATCCGGGTCTTGCCAGCGTTGATCGGGGTCATGGCCGACAGGGCCAGCACCTGCTTGTCGCCGACCTTCACGTGCTCCCAGCGCAGGCCCGGCAGGCGGAAGGTGATCTCGGTCAGGGGCTCGCCGCCGAGGATGGCATAGGCCTTGGAGTTCTTGCTTGGCTCGTGGCGCACCATGGTGAAGCCGGCCTCGCTGGGGGCGAACTTCTTGTGCTTCTCGTGTTGGCTGGCGGTGGTGCGCCACCACCACTGCTGGTGCACGAACGGGCCGTGGGCCGGGTCGATCAGGCCCAGCACCGCGTGGTCGATATGGATGTCGTAGTCCAGGTGATCGACCAGCTTGGGCTTGCCGCCGACGATCCCGGGGATCACCGGGGGCGAGCAGGGCGGCTGGCCGTCAAAATGGACGTCGCCCGACATCCAGATCCACACCAGGCCCTGGCTCTCGACCAGCGGATATTTCCGCACCCGCACCTTGCTGATGTCGAGCGGGTTGTCGGCGGTCAGCGACGGGATCTTGGCGCAGCCGCCATCGGTGTGGAACCGCCAGCCGTGATAGGGGCATTCGACCGTCTCGCGGCCGTCATCCTCGGTCCGCACCTTGCCGGCCGACAGCTTGGCGGCGCGGTGCGGGCAGACATCGCGCAGGGCATAGACCTCGCCACCCTTGGTGCGGCCGATGACCACCGGCTCGCCGAGATATTCGCGGCTTTCCATCTTGCCGGGCTTCAGCTCGGGCGACAGGGCCGCGAGGTACCAGGCGTCCATCACGAAGCCTTCGCCGAATTTCACGGCTTTCGAAGCTGGCCGCGCGGCCTGCATTTGCGCATCGTCAGCCATGTGTAGCGTCGTCCGACTGTGCAGCCTGTTCACGCAAAATCCGACCCCGCGCGAGGCGGTCCCCGGATCGGATCTCACGGCAAGCTATTCCCAAGGGCGCAATAGGCCCCATCACGACGCTGGCGTCCAGAGCGGCGCGGTGTCGCTGCGTGTGAACAATCGGCGACAGTTGCGACCCTCTCCCCTCCGGGAGAGAGCTATTTTACCTCGCCGCCGTCTCGACCAGCCGCTGATAGAACCGCACCATCCGCTCCACATTGGCCAGGGTCATGTGCTCGTTGGTGCCGTGGATCATCTCGGTGTCCTTCACCGATAGCAGCAGCGGCTGGAAGCGGTAGATGTCGTCGGCGATGGGGCCCATGTAACGGCTGTCGCTGGCGGCGGTCATCAGGGCCGGCGCGACGGGAGCCTTGCTCTCGTCGGCAGCCAGGGCCGACAGGGTCTTCCAGCCTTCGGACGACGTGGACGACACCTTGCTCGGCTCGTCCGGCGTCTTGACCCAGGCCAGCTTGACCGGCAGGTCGCCGACCGCGCGCTTGGCCCGCGCCATGACGTCGGCCGAGGTGTCGCCGGGGGCGATGCGGTAATTGATCCAGGCCTCGGCGTCCTGCGGCAGAACGTTTTCCTTGGGCGAGCCCTTAAGCATGGTCGGGGCGATGGTGGTGTGCAGCATGGCCGCGCCGGCGGGTGTACGAGACGTCTCTTTCACCAGAAAAGGCGAGAACAGCCAGGTGTTTGCGGCCGCCATCTTGACGGTCGGCGAGGCGTGCGGGGCCAGGCTTTTGAGCATGTCGGCGCCGGGGCCGGAGAACCTCATCGGGAAAGGCTTGTCGGCGATGGCCAGCACCGCCTTGGCCAGGGTGGCGACCCCGGTCTGGGGCGGCGGGGCCGAGGAGTGGCCGCCGACGGCGGGCGCGGTGACGGTCAGGGTCGCGTAGCCCTTCTCGGCCAGGGCGATCAGGGCCACCGGGGCGTGGGTGACCGGGTGGTCGGCGACCACCACCATGCCCTCGTCGAGCACGAACTGCGCCTTGACGCCGCGCGCCTTGAGCAGGGCCGCCGCCGCGCGGGCGCCGCCGCCGCGCACCTCCTCGTCATGGCCGCTGACCAGGATCACCGTTCTACGCGGCGTGAAGCCGGCCTTGGCCAGGCCGTCCAGGGCCTCGAACAGGGTGACCAGCGAGCCCTTGTCGTCGATCGAGCCCCGGCCCCAGACCGCGCCGTCAGCGACCGCGCCGTCGAACGGGGGATGGGTCCAGGCGCCCTCGCTGCCCGGCGTCACCGGCACCACGTCCTGGTGGGCCATCAGCACGATCGGCGGCAGGGCCGGTTCGGTTCCTTTCCAGGTGTAGACCAGGGCGTGGCCGTCGACGACCTCGCGGGTCATCACCCGGTGGGCGTCGGGATAGGTCGCCTGCAGCCAGGCGTGCAGCCTGTCCCATTCGGCCGGTTGGTCTTCCGCCTTGTCCTGGTGGCTGACGGTCTGGAAGCGCACGGCCTCACCCAGATGCTGGGCGGCCATGGCCACGTCGACCGGGCGGGGGGGCGCCAGGCGGACGCTCGACAGATCGACCGCCGCCGGGGCCTTGAAGGTGGCGGTGCGCACGGCCACCACCCCGGCCACGACCAGCACCGCGCCCACGGCGGTCAACGCCGCCTTGCTCTTCCAGCCCATGTTTCACTCCCCCGAACACTTGTTGGGGCTGACTGTGCGACGGGTTCCAGCGGTTGCCAATCACCGAATGGGATTGGGGACATGCCCATGGGCATGTCCCCAGCCGGATCCGCCCACGCTCATCCGGAACAGGCTTCAAGACGCCGGCGCAAGCGGCGGCCGATTTGCCTTGAACCCGTGGCTCGCGCATAGGCTGGCGGCGCTGGCAGAGGAGTTCGCGATTGGCATGAGCGTCCTGGTCCTGGGGGGAACAGGTTTCATCGGCGGGCCGCTGGTCGCGCGGCTGCTGGCCGACGGCGTCGAGACCGTGGTGGTTCATCACGGGCGCCGCGCCGTATCGGCCGGCGCGCGCTCGCTGGTGCTCGATCGCGGCGACACGGCCGCCGTGCTGGCGGCCGTGCGCGAGATCGGCGCGACCACGGTCATCGACCTGCTGGCCTACACGGCGGCCGACACCTTGCCGCTGCTCGACGCCCTGGTCGGCCAGGTCGAGCGCTACGTGATGGCCAGCTCGATCGACGTCTACGCCAACTACGAAGGCCTGCACCGCAAGGGTCGGCCGAGCCCGATCTGGGACCGTTTGACCGAGGACGGGGCCTTGCGCGCCTCGCGCCACCCCTACCGCCTGGCCAAGCCCCGCCCGGCCAGCGACCCCCAGGCCTGGATGGACGACTACGACAAGATCCCTCTTGAAGAGGCGGCTCGCGCCGCTGCGGGGCTCGAAGCGACCATCCTGCGCCTGCCGATGGTGTTTGGACCCGGCGACCGCCAGCGGCGGTTTTCCTGGGCGATCCGGCCGATGGTCCAGGGCCGGGCGCGGTTCAACATCACCCACCCCTGGGCGGCCTGGCGGGCGACCTTCGGCTATGTCGACGACGTGGCGGCGGGGATCGCCCTGGCCGCCGTCCACCCGAGGGCCGGCGGCCAGACCTACAACCTGGGCCGCGCCAACACCCCGACCAACCTGGCCTGGGCCGCGACCTTCGCCGAACACCTGGGCTGGCCGGGCGAGGTGGAGCTGGTCCATCCCGACGTCGCCCGCGGCGCCCTGGCGGCGGCCGTGGCGGGGCTGGACCTGAGCTACCCACTGTTCATCGACAACGCCAAGATTCGGCGGCGGCTGGGATTTTCGGAGGTCACCGATTTCGACGAGGCCCTGGCCCGAACGGTGGCCGACGAGTTGGGGCGGTAGGGGGTCAGTCCGCCCGGGGACATGCACTTGTTCGTGTCCCCAAACGCCGCTGGGCCTGTGGGGACACGCGCAAGTGCATGTCCCCGACCCTTGCCCTCACAGCCCCTCGCTGATCTCCACCACTTCCTCGAAGGTCCGCAGGCCCGGCCGCTGGGCGCAGACCAGCACCGCCATGTTGCCGGGCAGGTGCTGGTTGGCCAGCATCTTCTCGTGGGCGGCGGGGATGTCTTCCCAGGGGAAGACTTCCGACAGGCAGGGATCGACCCGGCGGTCGATGACCAGCTGGTTGGCGGCGCTGGCCTGCATCAGATTGGCGAAGTGGCTGCCCTGGACGCGTTTCTGGCGCATCCACAGGAAGCGGGCGTCCATGGTCAGGTTGAAGCCGCTGGTGCCGGCGCAGATGGCGACCATGCCGCCGCGCTTGACCACGAACACCGAGACCGGGAAGGTCGACTCGCCTGGGTGTTCGAACACCAGGTCGACGTCCTTCTTGCCGGTGATCTGCCACAGCGCCTTACCGAACTTGCGGCTCTCGGCCATGTAGTCGTTGAACTCGGGGCCGTTGACGGTGGGCAGCTGGCCCCAGCAGTTAAATTCCTTGCGGTTCAGCACCGCCTTGGCGCCCATCGACAACACGAAGTCGCGCTTTTCATCGTCGCTGACCACGCCGATGGCGTTGGCGCCAACGACGGCGGCCAACTGCACGGCGAACACCCCCAGCCCGCCGGAAGCGCCCCAGACCAGCACGTTCTGGCCGGGCTTCAGCTCATGCGGCGTGTGGCCAAACAGCATGCGATAGGCGGTGGCCAGGGTCAGGGTGTAGCAGGCCGCCTCTTCCCAGGTCAGGTGCTTGGGGCGCGGCATCAACTGGCGCGACTGCACCCGGCAGAACTGGGCGAAGCTGCCGTCCGGGGTCTCGTAGCCCCAGATCCGCTGGCTGGTCGAGAACATCGGGTCACCGCCGTTGCACTCCTCGTCGTCGCCGTCGTCCTGGTTACAATGGACGACCACCTCGTCGCCGAGCTTCCAGCGCTTGACCTTCTTGCCCACCGCCCAGACGATGCCCGAGGCGTCGGAGCCGGCGATGTGGTAGGGCTGCTTGTGGCCGTCCAGCGGGCTGATCGGCTCGCCAAGGGCGGCCCACACGCCGTTGTAATTGACGCCGGCCGCCATCACCAGAACCAGCACCTCGTCCTCGCCGATCTCCCAGGTGGGCACGACCTCGACCTGCATGGCCTGGGTCGGCTTGCCATGGCGCTCCTTGCGGATGCTCCAGGCGTACATGGTTTTCGGCACATGGTAGGCCGGCGGGATCTCGCCGATCTCGTACAGGTCTTTCAGCGCGGTCTTTTCACCGGCCTCGTCTAGCGTCGCGGTCGTCATGTCACTCCCCGTTCTTCGGCGCTGCAACACAACGCTCAACTAGCTCTCTGCGCTCCGTGGATCGTTCCGCGCGGGTCATTCGCTGCGTCGATCCCTCGTTTTGGGCTCCGTAGCGGAGGTTTCCACCCGGCAGGGCCCTAAGCTGTGACAACTGTTTAAATCTGGCAAGCGGAAAGTTGTTGCGATGCAGCATGGTTGCGCGTGAAACGATAGGTTCTTGTCCCGCCTCTCCCAAACGGCTGTCATCCCGGATCTTCGCGCTGCGCGCTCGTCAAAGATGACAAACCGACTTGAAGGGTTGGGAAGGGAGCGAGGCGCTTTCCAAACCCGCCCCCGTCCGCCACGGTCGCACCCATGAGCGCCACGATCCACGTCAGCCGCCCCACCGGCTCCATCCTGCTGGTCGAGCTGGACGCCCCGCCAGCCAACGCCCTGGGCCTGCGGGTCCGAGCCGAACTGGTTAGAATCCTCGATGAGATCGCCGCCACCGACGACGTCCGCGCGGTGGTGCTGACCGGCCGGGGCGGGGTGTTCTGCGCCGGTGATGATCTGCGCGAGGCCTCGGCGCGCCAGGGTCCCGAGGCGCTGGAGGCGGTGCAGGACTTCAACCGGTTGATGGACAGGGTCGAGGCCGTGCGCGCGCCAGTGATCGCCGCCATCGACGGTTGGTGTTTCGGCGGCGGGCTGGAACTGGCCCTGGCCTGCGACATCCGGCTGGCCAGCGACCGGGCTGTGTTCGCGGCGTCTGGCGTCAATATCGGGCTGATGGCCTCGGTCGTGCGCCTGCCCCGGCTGATCGGCGTGGCGCGAGCCAAGGTCCACCTGCTCACGGGCGCCCAGTTCGGCCCCGAGCGGGCCCTGACCGACGGCCTGGTCAACGCCGTCCACGCCCCCGACCGCCTGCTGCCCGAAGCCTTCCGCCTGGCCGAATGGATCGCCTCGCGCGCGCCCCTGGCGGTGGAGGCGACCAAGCGGGTGGTCGACGGCCGGTCCTATGTCGAGGAGGAGCTGCCGGCTCTGGTGGCCAGCGCCGACCACCGAGAAGCGGTGGCGGCGTTCATGGCCAAGCGCGCGGCGGTGTTTCGGCGGGGGTAGGGTGGCCGGGTTGAGCTCCGGGTGGGCGGAGGAAGGCCAAGGCTCCTAAGCCGCCGCCTCGGCCGCCGCTCCCTCGTCCTCGCCGCCGAGCAGCTTGCTGAGCACCACGGCCAGCCGCTCCGGCTTGATCGGCTTTTCCACCACGTCCTGCATGCCGGCGGCGATGTAGGTGGCGACGTCGGAGGGGTCGGCGTTGGCAGTCAGGGCGACGATCGGGGCGCTGCCGGCCCGGCCGGGCAGGTCGCGGATGGCGCGGGTGGCGGCGACGCCGTCCATGCGCGGCATCTTGATGTCCATCAGGATCAGGTCGAACCGACCGCTGCGCGCGGCCTCGACGGCCTCGACCCCATCGACCACCTGTTCTGAAGTGCAGTCGAACATCTCGCACAGGGCCTCGGCGACCATGCGGTTGGTGGCGTTGTCGTCAACGATCAGGATGTGGGCCGAGCGTGCGTCCATCGTCGGCTCGTCGTGGGTGTCGAGCGCCAGCCAGGCTTCGGGAACGACGATCGCGAAGTGCAGGGTCAGGCCACAGCCGGTGTTGGCCTCGGTCTTCAGCGAGCCGCCCATGGTGCGGGTCAGGCCATGGGCCAGGGCCATCCCCACGCCCAAGGCCAGTTCGCTGCGGTCCTCGATGCGGTCTGCGCCCAATGGGTCGAACACCCGGGCCAGGCGCTCCTGGGGCGAGCCGCTGGTGTTGTCGCGCACACGGCCTTCCAGCCGCAGGCCACCCTCGACGGGGCGGGCCTTGAGGCTGGCCTCGATGACGCCGCGGCCGCTGGCCAGGGCGCTGTCGATCAGGGCGTCAAAGATCTGCAGCACCCGGTCGGCGTCGATCAGGGCGGTGGTTTCGGGGGCGCCGTCATAGGAGAACAGCAGGGTGCTACCGCACTGCGACGCGCGGGCGCTCCAGCGGGCCCCGACGGCGTCCGAAAGGTCGCGCAGCAGGGTCGGGGCGGGATTGAGCACCAGGCCGCCGACATTGGCGCGGCGCAGATCCATGGCCCGGCTCAGCACGCCGCTCATATCGCGGCTGGTTTCGCCGATGGCGCGGACATAGGCGCTGGCGTCGGGCGTCAGGCGCGTTTGCTCAAGCCGCTCGGTGAAGGCCATCACGCCTTCCAGATGATGGCTGATATCGGCGGCCATGCGCTCGACCAGGGCCATGGCCTCGCCGGCTTCGCGGTCCTTGCGGCGGTGCGAGGCGACCAACGAGGTCAGGCCGCCGACGCCGATATAGCCCCCGGCCTGATCGACGCCGATATAGGCGCTGCGGAACACGGGGATGGCGCTCTGGGCGATGCGCTCGACGAAGGCGCTGGCCTCGATGGACGCCTCGACCAGGCGCGGTTCGCGGTCCATCACCTCACGCACCGGACGGGCGTTGAGGGCGTCGGCGGCGACGGACATCTGACCCAGCAGCACGTCGCGATAGACCAGGCCCACGGGCCTGCCTCCTTCGACCACGGCCAGGGCGGCGGCGTGCGACTCGGCGAGGAAGATCGCCAGGACGTCCGCGCACGGGGTCTGGGGGGCGATCGGAGCTCGGCGGTCAATAAAGCGAGCGAGCGTGTCCATGCAGCCGTTCGGGCAGGCGTCTATCGGGGATCGCATCATCACCCGCTGGGCGTTGCGGAGTCGTGAATGGACCAAGATTTGATATGGCGGGCCATGCCAAAAGGGCGGCGGATCACTCCGCCGCCCTCCTGGTCGATGTTGCAGCCCCGCGAGGGGCCGCTTTTTTGACGCGCTTGACTAGAACGACTTCTGGATGCTGACGCCGTAGGTGCGCGGCTCCAGGGTGATCAGGTTGGTGAACAGGCCCGAGCTGTCGTCGGTGGTGTAGGCGTCGGTGATCGGGGTGTCGTCCATCAGGTTCTTGACGTAGGCGTCAAACTGCAGACCCCATTCCGGCTTCTCGACCTTGAGGGTGATGTTGGCGTTCTCCCACGACTTCAGACCGTCATAGGCGGTGTTGTAGACGCGGGTGAACTGCTTGCTCTGGCGGTAATAGTCGCCGCGCAGGGTGGCCGACCAGCCGCCCGAGAAGTCCCAGGTATATTGAGCGCCGACCGAGGTGGTCCAGTGCGGCGAGTTGGGCAGATCGTTGCCGCTCAGGTTGGCCGTCGTGCCTTCGATCGAATAGCCCGCGCCGTAGTTGTAGAGGCCGGTGGCGTTGGCCAGGAAGGCCGCCGTGCCCGCAGGCAGGCCCGCGCCGCCCGCAGCGGCGGGGGTCGCCAGGAAGCCCTGGAAGACCGCCGCGCCGCCGCAAGCGAACGGAACGGTCGCCCCGGCCCCGGCGGCGATCAGGGTCGCCACGCCAGCGGTGGTGAGCACGCAGTTGGATCCGACGGCGGCGTTCGGCAGGCCGGGGCCCGCCTTGACCAGGGTGTAGGCCGGGTTGCTCTGGGTGCGGTTCATGGTGTCGATCGACGACACGCCGTCGGCGATCTTGGTGTGCAGATAGCCGATATTGGCGTTGAGCTTCAGATTGTGGATCGGCGACCAGACCGATTCCAGTTCCAGCCCGTAGACCGTGGCGTCGATGTTCTCGTTGACCGAGGTGCGGTTGACGATCTTGGAGATCTGGTAGCCCTTGTAGTCGTAGTAGAAGCCCGTGGCGTTCAGCATCACGCTGCCGCCGGCCAGGGTGTTCTTCGACCCGATTTCGTAGGCGTTGACGAATTCAGGATCGAACTGCGCCTTGACGCTGGCCGAGCCGGTGGCCGCCGGCGGGTTGGAGCCGCCGCCCTTGTAGCCCTTGGAATAGAAGGCGTAGAGCAGGTTATCGTCGGTGAGCTTGTAGTCGAAACCGAAGCGGCCGGTCAGCTCGTCGAAGACCGACTTTGCCGTCGGGGTCGTCGTGCTCTGCTTGAGGCCGATGCCCGGCGACAGCAGCACGGTGTCGAACACGTCCAGGCGCTTGTCGTCGTGGGTGCGGCGCAGGCCCAGGGTGAACTTCAGCTTCTCGTTGGCCTGCCAATACAGTTCGCCGAACAAGGCGTTCGACTTCAGGTGATAGGGCGAGCGGTTGTCATAATAGTTGTGGCCGCTGCCGTCCGGCGTGGCGTTCGGGTCGATGCCGATACAGTTGGTCGGCAGGGTCACGGGGTTGCAGTTGGGATTACCGGTCCTCTGGAAGTTCAGCGCCAGGGCCGACAGGGTCAGCGAGTTGCCGATCACATAGTAGTCGGTGGTGGTCTTATAGTCGAAATAGATGCCGCCGATGTTGAAGTTCAGCGGACCGTCAAATGCCGACTGCAGCCGGAATTCCTGGCTGAACTGCTTGGAGTCGCCCGAGGACACGTCCAGGGTGGTGAACTTGTTGGTCGTGCCGACCTGCGGGTCGGCGAAGACGCCGCCCGGCGTCAACGGCGTGTTGTTGAACGGCACCGTCGACACGTTCCGGTTGTAGTCTAGCTTCGTATAGACATTGCCCTTGCTGTACGAGGTCATGGCCGTGAAGGTCAGCTTGTCGCTCAGGTCATAGGCTAAATTGAATTGGTAGATGTCCGACTTTGATTGGTAGATCGGGTCGAACAGCGTCTCGATTTCGCGAAGGCTTCGGCTGGCGGTGTCGCCGGCGTTGGTGTCGCCGCTGGTGAAGCCGAAGATATTGCCCAGCTCACCGGTCAGGGTGCCCGAGGTGTTGACCGTGCCATAGGCGCTGTTGCCGTACAGCGAGGCGGGCAGGCAGCCCTGGGTCAGGAAGGCGCGGGCCGCGCCGGTGGGCACGCCGCCGACCGTGGCCGGGCCGTTGTCCTTGGTGCAGAGCTGCTTGCCGACGCGGGCGCGGCTGTCGTCCTCGTTGAAGTGCTCCCACATGAAGTTGGTGCGCAGGCTGTCGACCGGGTTGAACATCACCGAGACCCGGGTCGAATACAGATCCCGGTCATCGACCTTGTGGTTGTTGAAGGTGTTGGTGACGAAACCGTCGCGCTTGAGGTAGGCGCCGGCCGCCCGGATCGCCAGCTTGTCGCCGAAGATCGGCAGGTTGATCATGCCGCGCACCTTCTGGGTGCCGAAATTGCCGACCTCGGCCCGGATATTGGCCTCGAATTCGTCGGTGGGCTTGGCTGTGATGATGTTGACCACGCCGCCGGTGGCGTTGCGGCCATACAGCGTGCCTTGCGGGCCGCGCAGCACTTCGACGCGCTCCACGTCGAAGAACTCGGCGTCGAACAGGTTGCCCGACTGCAGGGGGGCGTTGTTCTCGTGAACGCCGACGCCGCCGTCGGTCGAGACGCCGACCGCCTTGTTGCCGATGCCGCGGATGGCGAAGTTGAAGGTGTTGGTGAAGTTGCCCTTGGCGAAGGTGACGTTGGGGATCGCCTGCTGAAGGTTGGGCCCGCCGTCGATCTTCTGCGCTTCGAGGCTGTCCTGGCTGAAGGCGGACACCGCGATCGGCACGTCCTGCAGGGCCTCCTCCTTCTTCTGGGCGGTGACGACCAGCTCTTCCAGCACGTTGCCGCCGGCTTGCGGCGCGGTCTGAGCGAAGGCTGGGGCGGCGGTGGCGACGGCGGCCAGCACGGTCATGGATGCGCCCATGGCCAACAGGCTCCGTATACGCAGAGATTGCGACATTCTAATTCCCTCCCTGGACGTCGCGGATCCTTATGGCGGACCCTGCTGACATCTCGTTGTTTCCTCGGCGCCGCACTTTCATCGACTACGCGGGCGTACGGCCGACCCCTCGCAGCATAAGGGGATTGCATACTTGGGAACTTGGGCTGTCAACCGGTCTTGGCGTAAGTAATCAGCGATAGGTTACACCTTTTCACTTTACCTAGGGTCACATTCACCTGACAGGGGTAAGTTTTCACCGGATTTAGAAAAACCGGTCCGGCGCGTGACGTAGCGTCAAGCGTGGTTTCAGGTCGGGAAACCTTGATCGCCTCTGGGGGCGTGCTTTGAGCATAGTGTCCTATTCGCGCCGAAGGTACAGCTAGAATGTCGTTGTTCCTGAAGATGCCAGCCGGTTGTGGCGTGCGGGACCGGTCTGGACCGTTTCGGGCTGCTCCCGCCTCGTGCTACAGACGGCCGATGTCCACCATCTCCTACTCCACCATCGCGGGCGATCCCGCGCGCGCCAAGACCGCCCTGGTGCTGTTCTCGGGCGGCCAGGACAGCAGCGTCTGCCTGGCCTGGGCGCTGGGACGCTACGACCGCGTCGAGACCGTCGGCTTCGACTATGGCCAGCGCCATGTCATCGAGATGGAGGCGCGCGTCGACGTGCGTCACCAGATCGCCACGCGCTTCCCCCAGTGGGCCGATCGCCTGGGCGAGGACCATGTGCTGGACCTCAAGGGCTTTGGCGCGGTGGCCCAAAGCGCCTTGACCGCCGATGTCGCCATCGAGATGACCGAGCGCGGCCTGCCGTCGACCTTCGTGCCCGGCCGCAATCTGGTGTTCCTGATCTACGCCGCCGCCCTGGCCGACCGCCGGGGCCTGGGCGCCTTGGTGGGCGGCATGTGCGAGACCGACTTCTCCGGCTATCCCGACTGTCGCCGCGACACGCTGGACGCCATGCAACTGGCGCTGAATCTGGGCATGGACCGCGACTTCAGCGTCGAGACACCGCTGATGAAGCTGACCAAGGCGCAGACCTGGGCCCTGGCCAAGACCCTGGGTGGCGAGGCGCTTGTCGACCTGATCGTGGTCGAGAGCCATACCTGCTACCAGGGCGAACGCGGCGAACTGCATGCCTGGGGTCATGGGTGCGGCGAATGCCCGGCCTGCGACCTTCGCCAGAAGGGCTATGAAGAATGGGACGCGGGCGGGCGGATCCCTCTTCCTTCTCCCCTTGCGGGAGAAGATGGCGGCGAAGCCGTCGGATGAGGGGTCTCTCAAACCTCTCCGCCCCGTCGTTCAGCATTTCGCGACTGAACCGACCTTCAACCCCTCACCCGACCCGCTTCGCGGACCACCCTCTCCCGCAAGGCCCGACCCGCTTCGCGGGCCACCCTCTCCCGCAAGGCCCGACCCGCTTCGCGGACCACCCTCTCCCGCAAGGCCCAACCCGCTTCGCGGGCCACCCTCTCCCGCAAGGCCCAACCCGCTTCGCGGGCCACCCTCTCCCGCAAGGGGAGAGGGAAGGGCGTTCGTCATGACCTACAGCGTCAAGGAAATCTTCCTCACCTTGCAGGGCGAGGGCGGCCAGGCGGGCAAGGCGGCGGTGTTTTGCCGGTTCGCCGGCTGCAACCTGTGGACCGGCCGTGAACAGGACCGCCACAAGGCCATCTGCACCTTTTGTGACACCGACTTCGTCGGCACGGACGGCGAGGGCGGCGGCAAGTTCGCCACGCCCGAGGCTCTGGTCGCGGCGGTGGAAGCGGCCTGGACCGGCGGCCCCGACGACCGCCTGGTGGTCTGCACGGGCGGCGAGCCGCTGCTACAGCTGGACAGCCGGCTGATCGACGCCTTCCATGCCCGCAGGTTCATGATCGCCGTCGAGACCAATGGCACCGTCGAGGCGCCCACGGGGATCGATTGGGTGTGCGTCAGCCCCAAGGCCGACGCGCCGGTCGTCCAGACCTCGGGCCAGGAACTGAAGCTGGTCTACCCCCAGGACAAGGCGCTTCCCGAGCGCTTCGCGGCCCTGAATTTCGAGCGCTTCTACCTCCAGCCGATGGACGGCCCCGACCGCGAGCGGAACACGCACTTGGCCGTCGCCTATTGCCTTTCCCACCCTCTATGGCGTTTAAGCGTCCAGACACACAAATATCTCGGCCTGCCCTGACGGATAAGGCGCTCGACCTGGTGACAGGGTCGGGTCGCTAGAGCCTCCCAGGCCTTGTCAAAAGAAGTACCTGTATGAGCCCCGTCTTCGAGATCACGAAGGCCGCGCATTTTGATGCGGCCCACTATATCGAGCAAGGTCCCGCCGACCATCGCTACCGCAAGCTGCACGGCCACTCGTTCAAGGTCGAGGCCAGCGTGCGCGGCGCGATGCAGGAGGCCGGCTGGGTGGCCGACCTCGACGGCCTGGACAGCGCCCTGAAGGCTGTGGCCGCCGAGCTGGACCACGGCCTGCTCAACGATCGCCCGGGGCTGGAAAGTCCGACACTTGAGCGCCTGTGCCTCTATTTCGCCGAGCGCCTGACGCCGCGGTTTCCCGGCCTGTCGCGCGTGGTGATCTCGCGCCCGACCATCGGCGAGAGCTGCGCGCTGGTGCTGTAAAAGTGTTGGTTTGAAGCTGGTTGAGAACGCCGGTCTTCCAACGCGCGGCGCCTTGCCCTATCCCTGGCGTCCAATGACGCTAGGGAATGGTCGCGAATGCTCTACATGCTGCTGTGCTACAACAACGAAGCAGAGGTCATGGGCTGGACGCCGCAGGAGGACGCCGCCGTGATGGGCCGCCTCACCGTCGTCCACGACAAGCTGGTCGCCGAGGGCAAGCTGGGTCCTTCCGGCCGCCTGCAGGCCACGGGCAGCGCCAGGACCCTGATGAAGGGCGACGCGCCTTTCGTGGTCGACGGCCCGTTCGCCGAGACCAAGGAGCAGTTCCTGGGCTTCTACGTCATCGACGTCGCCGACATGGACGCCGCCCTGGACGTTGGCCGTCAACTGGGCGAGGCCAATCCCAACGGGGCCTACGAGGTGCGGCCGATGCGGTTGTTCCTGCCAGGCGGGGTGGTCGGGGGTGTGAGCTCGGCCGTGACGACGGCCTCCCACCGCGGCGCTCAAGCCTCGACGGGATCGCTTGAAGACGATCCCGCTCGGGTTCATATTGCGTCTCACGTGAGATCGGCTGCGGAGAGTCATCGTGACGACCAATCTTGACCCGGTTTCGAAGGTGCTCGGCATCACCGCGCCGGGTCCGTTCAGGCTGATGTCGGCGGTGGAAAAAGGGCTGCCGCTCACCTCGCTGGATCGTGTCGCTCATTTCCTGGCGCCGTCCGACAACAAGTTCGCCTTCCGGATCATTGCCCGGGCGACCCTGGCGCGCCGCCGAAGGGCCTTCGCCACAGCTAAGGATCGCGCCGAGAGCCGGCTGTCGGTCGAAGAGGGCGCGCGCCTGGCCCGGCTGGCCGGCGTCTGGGCGATGGCGGTCGAGGTCTGGGGTGGGGAGGAGGAGGCGCGCCGGTTCATGTTCGAGGCGCACCCGCTCATGCACGGGCGGCGGCCGATTGATGTCGTGCTCGAAAGCGAACTGGGCCGGCCGATCGTGGAAGGCGTCCTGGGCCGTCTGCAATACGGATCGGCTGTGTGAGCGGGCAGGTCCTGGACCGCGTCCTCACGGCCTATCGGATTGGCGATCCGGCGGGCGATTATCCGATCTTCGACTCGACGGGTTCCAAGCTTTGGCCGGGGCGCTGGAACACCAGTCTCAGCCCGATGATCTATACAAGCGAACACTACAGCGCCGCGATGCTGGAAAAACTCGTCCATGGCGCCGGGCGCATGCCCCCCAACCAGCACTGGATCAGCATCACGATCCCGTCGGGGGTGTCCTACGAGATGTTTTCAACCGCTCACCACCCTGGCTGGGAGGCCGAGGACTGCATCGTTTCCAAGACCTATGGCGAAGCATGGTGGCGGTCGAAACGGTCTCTGTTGCTGATCGTGCCGAGCGTCGTCGCCCGGATGGAGCGGAATATCCTGATCAACGACAACCATCCCGAGGCGCATGGGATCATCCATGACCTGCACCAGCCGATCTGGTGGGACGGCCGCCTTTTTTCGCCGCTCGCCGGCGTTTCGCCCCCACCAACCGCGTCCCCGAAACGGCGCGCCAAGCCATAGCTGAAACGTCCATCCTGGGCTTTGGCCAGCTTAGCGCCGCGCCTTCTTCCATTCCTTGTATTCCCGCTTCTCCCGATCCTTCTTGCTCTCACCGGGGATGACGGCCTTGCCAGTCCCGACCACGACCTTGCCGGCGGTTCCGACCACGGCCCCGGTTGCCCCCACCACCGCGCCGCCGGCCGCGGCGACCAGGCATCCCTGGGCGCTCAGCGCGATGGCGGTCAGGGACAGGGCGAGGAGAAAGGAACGCGGGGTCATGAGAACGCTCACAGGGAAATTGAGGGCCGCCTTCTAGCGCGGCGCGCTCGCACCGTCGCCGTGTCGGATGGCCGCTATGTGTCCATCATCGTCGGAGGCGCTAATATTGACCGTCCACGGCCCCCGGGTTCGCCAGAACGCCGATACGGCCCCTTGAACCCGGCTCGGGGCGACGCCGCCGGTCCGGACCGAAATAGTTCTCGCAGCGGATCAACGGGCGGGGATGCTCGATGATCAGGTTGATGGGGTCGATCACCCCGCGCGCCGTCACCGGCTTGGCTAGCAACTCGTTGACCCCCGCGTCGCGCGCCTCGGCCACCCGGCGCATCGTGGAGTGGCCGGTGATCATGATCACCGGGGCAGAGGCCGGCCTGGTGTCTGACGGCAGACGTGAAATGGCTGATCTAGCGCTCACAAGAGTCCAGCGCGCCGGCTTCCCGAGGTTATACTTAACGACAATTTGCCTTGATTACTTTTTGTCAACGAGAAAATAGGAACGAGTCGCGCCGCCGAATAGTTGTGTGGGAGAAGGAATTTGTATCGACATGACTTCTCGGGACGATCTCATCAAGCGCGAAGCTCTGGAGCTGTGGAGCCAGATTCACGATGCGCCGGCTCCCGACCTCAGTGGCGCTGAACTGCTTGAGCTGCTCTGTCGAGATCTTGACTTTCAGGCTTATGACCGCGTCCAGTCGCCCTTCCTGCGGCGGACCATGATGATCCGGCCCGAGGAATGGCCGGAAGCGCGCAAGGGAGAGGGCTAGAGCATTTCGCGACCCGACTGCGTCAGGCCGTGAGCTCTAATCTTTTGTTTTGACGCATTTTTCTTCACACGAACCGGAACCACTTCGCTCGAAAAATGCTCTAGACCCGTCCTTCGCCACCGGGAACAAACGCCCCGCCGCCCGTCTGGGCCCGATGGCGCAGGAAGGCGTCGGCCAGCACGCAAGCCGTCATCGCCTCGACCACCGGCACGCCTCGGATGCCCACGCAAGGGTCGTGGCGGCCCTTGGTGCGCAGATCCACCTCGTTGCCGTTTTCGTCAAGGCTCTGGCGAAGGGTCAGGATCGACGAGGTTGGCTTGAAGGCCACGCGCGCCACCACGGGCTGACCCGTCGACAGGCCGCCCAACACGCCGCCGGCGTGGTTGGACAGGAACATCGGGCCGTCATGGCCCATCCGCATCTCGTCGGCGTTTTCCTCGCCCGACAAGGCGGCCGAGGCGAAGCCCTCGCCGATCTCCACGCCCTTGGCGGCGTTGATCGACATCAGGGCTGCGGCCATCTCGGCGTCCAGCTTGCCGTACAGCGGCGCGCCCCAGCCGGCCGGCACGCCCGTGGCCTCGACCTCGACGACGGCGCCGGTCGAGGACCCAGCCTTGCGGATGGCCTCCAGATGCTCTTCCCAGACGGGGATGATGGCGGCGTCGGGCGCCCAATAGGGGTTCTCGTCGGTCTGGCTCCAGTCCCAGTTGGCGCGGTCGACCTTGTGCGGCCCGATCTGCACCAGGGCGGCGCGCACCGTGACGCCGGGGATCACCAGCCGGGCGATCGCGCCGGCCGCCACCCGCGCGGCGGTCTCGCGCGCCGAGCTGCGCCCGCCGCCGCGATAGTCGCGCACGCCGTACTTGGCGAAATAGGGATAGTCGGCATGACCCGGCCGGAAGGCCTGGGCGATCTCGCCATAGTCCTTGGAGCGCTGGTCGGTGTTGTCGATCATCAGGCTGATCGGCGTGCCGGTGGTGCGCTGCCCGTCGGTGCGGGCGTCCTCGAACACCCCCGACAGGATGCGCACGGCGTCCGGCTCCTGGCGCTGGGTGACGAACTTGCCATTGCCGGGCCGGCGCTTGTCGAGGAAGGCCTGGATCTGCTCGGCGCTGATCGCGATGCCGGGCGGCACGCCATCGACCACGCAGCCCAGGGCCGGGCCGTGGCTTTCGCCCCAGGTGGTGACGCGGAACAGGTGGCCGAAGGTGTTGTGCGACATGGGCGGGGGTTTAGCGGAAAGCGGGCAGGGGGGCAAAGCCAAGCGGAATCCGCTCGCTTCACCTTGGAGTAGAGTGAATGAAAAAAACCCTTGGGGATTGCACGAAGCTTGACCCGAAGATACTGTCGCTGGGCGTCGATCAAGGTGACCGGGCGGGGGCCCGGCCCCAATAGGGATGGAACCAAGATGAGCAGCGGCATAGCAAACTTCAGCGGCGAATGCGGCGAGTGCACCAGCGGCTACTTCACCGCAACCTGCACCGGCGGCATGCAGGTGGGCCAGTCGGCCACCGTGAACGGCAATTCGCCCCAGGCCTGCGTCGTGGCCAATGATGGGGGAACGGTCTTCGCCATCGACCTTCAGACCATCGCCGGCATCTACGACTATCAGGTGCGGGTGGACGCCCAGGGTCCGAGCGGCGCTTTCAGCGGCTCGATGTATCTGGCGTTCGAGGACCAGACGGGCGACATCTACTATCTCAGCGTCTTCTCCTCGACCCGCGAATGGCACGAGGTGTCGTACAACAGCAGCTCGCCGGCCCTCGTGAAAATCTATTGGAGCGACTATTCCTTCACCGTGGGCAGCGGCGACGCCGCCAAGGCCAAGCCGGCCTACAAGGTCGAGAGCGCCATCGCCTAGTTCAGGTTCGAGTCTGACCGGTGGGGGGCGCGCCCTCCACCGGTTTTCGCCGCGCGAGGATCAGGGCGGCGAGACGGCGCCCCGGCGGGCCGCCGCGTCGGCCAGGTAGAGCTCGAGGTTGGTCCAGCCCGACCCGGTCTTGGCCAGAGCCGCCCCGTCGGCCTGGGTCGGATTGAGGCCATGGGCCTTTTCCCAGTCGTCCGGCATGCCATCGCCATCGGTGTCGACCGCCGCGACGCCGGTCGGCAGCGCCGGCCAGCCGCCGACCTGGGCCTGGCTGTCGATCTGCTTGCCGGTCTTGTCGCGCACGCCCGCCACGACCCGGGCGTCGACGCTGTCGCGATAGACCGAGGCGCCCGCATCCTTCAGCACCCGCGCGTAGGCGCTCGCCGCCGGATCGGGCGCCACCGGCGCGACCTCGATCGGTCCCGCCTGGCGATAGCCCGGGGCCTGCAGTCCATCGACCAGGCTCCACGGATCGGCGGGGACCACGCCGTTCATGCTGTTGCCGGCGAACCAGGCCTTGGCCAGGCTGTTGCTCTCGTTGAAGGCGATGGGTTTCCCACTGTCGGGCCCCATCACATAGCTGTTGTCGATGAAGCTGTAGGCCGCCAGGGCCGCCTTGTCGGCGTCGTAGCCGGCATGGCTCTTGCCCCAGTTGTAAAAGACGTTGGAACGGAACTCGAAGAACGCGCCGACCGGATCCTTGTCCGGCCCCTCGTAGTTGCCGGGACGCGGCATGCGGGCCAGGTGGTTGGCCCACAGATTATGGTGGAAGCTGATCTTGGCGCCGGCGCCGCCCCGGATCAGGCTGCCATAGCCGTGGTCGCCCTTGGCGTGGATCGAGTGGCGGAGGCTTTCAGCGATGATCGACCACTGGACGGTCAGGTCATAAAAGCCCTGGCCCTCTTCGTCGTAGCGGGCGCTGGCCGACAGGGTCTCATCGACCGACCAACTGGCGGAAACGTGGTCGAGAATGATCCTGCGGCCCTTGTTGATCCAGATGGCGTCACCTTCCGTCTTGCTCTCGTCGCCCAGGCGCGAGCGGAGGAAGCGGATCACCACGTCGTCGGCGGCGACGATCAGGGTCTGGTCGCGCAGGGTGATCCCGCCGCCCGGCGCGGTCTGGCCGGCGATCGTGATGTTGGGCTGGCTGATCTTCAGCGGAGTCCTGAGCGCGATCGTGCCGGCCACCTCGAACACCACGGTGCGCGGGCCCTTGGCCTCGATCGCGG
Source organism: Caulobacter sp. DWP3-1-3b2 (assembly GCF_049896325.1). Lineage (NCBI taxonomy): Bacteria > Pseudomonadati > Pseudomonadota > Alphaproteobacteria > Caulobacterales > Caulobacteraceae > Caulobacter > Caulobacter sp. DWP3-1-3b2. Next base: position 200,253 of record NZ_JAFCUB010000005.1, on the reverse strand, counting down.
CGCGCAGGGATCCAGGTCCAGTGTCGTCCAGATTGGTGACCTTGATCACCGCCCCGCCCCGTCCGCCGGCCGACAGCCGTCCGGCCCCCTCGGCGCCAGGGAAGGCAAGGATTTCGCGGGGGGCGGCCTGCGCGGCGGTGACGGCGGCGGCTAGAGCCATGGCGGCTAGGGCGGCGGCCAGTGCGGTGCGGATCATCGTGGTTTCCCCTCCTTCAATTCCGCTCATCCTGACGAAAGTCGGGACCCAAGCCGAGCTTGAAGGGTCTCTCGAGCCAACCCCGCTGGCGCCGCTTGGGTCCCGACCTTCGTCAGGATGAGCGGAGAGAGAGGGGGCTTGAATGCCTCCATTATCGCGTGTCCCCGAAATCCTGTCCACCGGTGTCATCGCCAACACCCAACGCTTTTCGCGGGTTTTCATGACAGCGTTCGCCACAATCTTGGTTATCGCCTAGGCGGACACGGACAGGCCCTGCCGCGAAGTCGGGCATTCCCGGGTGATCCTGACGGTCGCGGGCCGAAAACGCGCGACCCATCGTCCGGCCCCATCCCCTGAACCTGACCCTGGTGTCATCCTCGCTTGTCTGGCGAGCGATTCGGCTATTCCGGGTCCCGCCGCCGGTTTCGGGGGAAGCTCATCCATGTCAGGTGAAGACGCCAGCCTCCGCCCGGAACGCATCCTGGAACTGTCCGAGCGCCTCAGCGCCGTGGCGGGCGAGAAGATCGGCGAGATCGCCTATGTCAACCGTTCGGCCAAGATGCTGGCGATCAACGCCCTGATCGTCGCCGCCCGCGCCGGCGAGGCTGGTCGCGGCTTCGCGATCGTGGCCGAAGAGTTCAAGACCATCTCCACCCAGATCGACGTGGTGGCCGCCGCCCTGGAAAGCCAGGTGCGCGCCGACCTCAACGAGTTGACCAAGATCGGCGGGGCGATCCTGGGCCGTCTGCGCGGCCAGCGCCTGGCCGATCTGGCCCTCAACGCCATCGAGATCATCGACCGCAACCTCTATGAGCGCACCTGCGACGTGCGCTGGTGGGCCACCGACAGCGCCGTGGTCGATTGCGTCGCCGCCCCGTCGCGCGAAGCCTCCAGCTATGCCAGCCAGCGGCTGAAGGTGATCCTCGACGCCTACACGGTCTATCTCGACCTGTGGGTCGCCGACGCGACCGGCAAGGTCGTGGCCAGCGGCCGCCCCGACAGGTACCCGGCCGCCAAGACCCTGTCGGTGGCCGACGCCGCCTGGTTCAAGGACGCCCTGCGCACCCAGTCGGGCGATGACTTCACCATCTGCGACATCGCGCGGGTCAGGGCGCTGAACGACGCCCCTGTCGCCACCTACGCCACCGCCATCCGGGCCGGCGGCCAGGCCAATGGCAAGGTGATCGGCGTGCTCGGCGTGCATTTCGACTGGAAGCCCCAGGCCCAGGCCATCGTCGACGGCGTGCGCCTGACCGACGACGAACGCGCTCGCTCAAGGGTCATGCTGCTGGACCAGAACCACCGGGTGCTGGCCTCCTCCGACGGCAAGGGCGTGCTGGAGGAAACCTTCAAGCTCGACACCACCAGCGGCGACATGGGCAGCTATGCCGAGGGCGCCCGCACGGTCGGTTACGCCCTGACGCCAGGGTATGAGACCTATAGGGGCATGGGTTGGTACGGCTGCCTGGTCCAGACCGCGCAAGCCGATAAGCCGGCGGCGACGTTTCGTAGCCCCGTGATCCCAGGCAAGGCGGCTTAGGTCAAAGACCCTGCTCCCACCAGGGAAAGCGGGGGATGCTGCCTGTTGATCTTCCACGCCAAACCGTCTATACGCCGCCCCTTCTCCGTCGGGCTCGCCCGGCGAAGACCTGTTTGTGAACAGCGGGGCGTGGGGTCACCAGCGCCATAATCGAGGAAGAGCCCTTCCTCGCCGTCGGGAGACAGGGATGGACAAGACCACGCCATGCTCGCCTTCGGGATGAGACGCGCGGCTGACTTTCCTTGGAACAGGCTGATGCAACTCGCGTGCGGGAGCGATCCCTCATGCGTCGAGCATTCGGCTGCCGGAATAGTCCGGCCGCTGTCATTGAGTAGGAGACCGCAATGGACCGCGCTCAAAAGCAGGAGTCGATCGAATCGCTGAAAAGCGTTTTCGAAGGCGCCGGCGCTGTCGTCGTGACCCACTACATGGGCATGACCGTTGCGGAAATGACTGAACTGCGTAGCCGCCTCCGCAAGGAATCGGCCACGCTCCAGGTGGTGAAGAACACCCTCGTCCAGAAGGCCCTGAACGGCTCGATCGGTGAAGAGGGCGCCGCCCTGTTCACGGGTCCGGTCGCCATCGCCTTCGGCAAGGATCCTGTCTCCGCCGCCAAGATCGTCACCCAGTACGCCAAGGAAAACGAGAAGCTCAAGCTTGTCGGCGGCATTCTGGGCCAGACGACGGTTCTGGACGAAACGGCCGTGCGCGCTCTCGCCACGCTGCCGTCGCTCGACCAGATCCGTGGCAAGCTTATCGGCCTCATCCAGGCTCCGGCGACCAAGATCGCTGGCGTCCTGCAGGCTCCGGCTGGCCAACTGGCGCGCGTCTTCAACGCCTATGCGACCAAAGACGCCGCGTAACGGTCATCTCCGCACAAATCCCCTCATTCTCTAAGGAAATTGAACATGTCGAAGCTCGAAAAGCTGGTTGAAGAACTGTCCACCCTGTCGGTCCTCGAAGCCGCTGATCTGTCGAAGCTGCTGGAAGAAAAGTGGGGCGTCTCGGCCGCCGCTCCGGTCGCCGCCGCTGGCCCCGCCGCCGCCGCTGGCCCGGTCGAAGAAGCCGAAGTGCAAACCGAGTTCACCGTTGTCCTGACCGCCGGTGGCGAGAAGAAGATCAACGTGATCAAGGAAGTCCGCGGCGTCCGTCCGGACCTCGGCCTGAAGGAAGCCAAGGACCTGGTCGAAGGCGCTCCGCAGAACATCGTCGAAAACGTCTCCAAGCAAGTCGCCGACGAAGTCGCCAAGAAGCTGACCGAAGCCGGCGCCACCGTCGTCGTGAAGTAATTCACGATCCGCGCCTCGGCGCGGGTGGCCGGTGTCAGTTCTCTGACTCCAAGTGAACGGCTCCGGAGGGAAACCTCCGGGGCCGTTTTCTATTGGGGATCAGTCTTGGTGAAAGGGTAGGGGCGGAGGGTCAGCCGACCTTGGCGCGGACGGCTTCCCGGCCCGGCCAGACCGGTGTCGCCAAGGCGTCGAGCGCGGGCTTGGCCAGCAAGTAGCCCTGCATGAGGTCGACGCCGAGTTCGCGCAGCACCTGGTACTCGGCGATGGTTTCGACGCCTTCGCAGATCGGCGTGACACCCAGGTCGCGCAGCATGTCCAGGGTCGAACGGACAATGGTCTGCTTGACCGTGCTGGTGTCGATGTCGCGGATCAGGTCCATGTCCAGCTTGACCAGGTCAGGCTGGAATTTCGACAACAGCCCCAGTCCCGCATAGCCTGCCCCGAAATCGTCGATCGCGGTCTGGAAACCCATGGCGCGGTAGCTGCGCAGGATGTGGAGGATGTGGTCGGTGTCGAGCCGCTCCACCTCGGTGAACTCGAAGATGATCCGGTTCAGCGGAAAGCCCGTGCGCATCGCCGCCGCGAGGGTCAGGCGGATACAGGCCCGGGGCTCATAGACGGCGTTGGGCAGGAAATTGATCGACAGGCTGGCCCCGTCGGCGGCCATGTTGAGGGCGGCGGCCTGCTCGATCGCCGTGACCCGGCAGAGCTGGTCGAAGGCGTAGCGATTGGTTTCCGAGACCTGGGACAGGATGAAGCCCGCGCCTTCGCCCGCAGCCCCGCGCACCAGGGCCTCATGGGCGAACACCGTGCCGGCGTTGGCGTCGACGACCGGCTGGAAGGCCATGATGATCGGCAGGTCGAAACCGGCGCCGTCGCGACAACCGTCGCAGTTGGACTTGGCGGTCATGCGGGAAACTTTCATAACGCGATGAAAATCGAGCATGGCTGCGGAAGCTGAATAATCGGTGTTCATTCGCCTCGCGATTTGCGAGGCTATCGCGGGCCCTGCAACCTTGTGGGCCGAGCGACGTTTCCGACCCATGCTCAAGCTCGCCGCCCTGCTGCTCGTTCTGATGATCGTCTTCGGTCTGCTCAGCTTCGTGTTCCACATCGCCGTGGCCCTGACCAAGATCGCCTTCTTCATCTGCCTGATCGGGCTGGGGATCTCGTTGGTCGGCAGGGTGTTCAAGAAGGTCTGACGCGCGAGCCGGGCCGCGAGAAGATGAGGCGCGACCGGTTCCCGGCGCGCCGTTAGGGTTTTGTGGATAAAGCCCCTTCCCATCCCCACCCGCCTGTCCTATATCCGCCAGTCCACGAAGACATTCGGCGGAACGCGCACGCGCGTGTCTGCATCTAACGCCCCGAGGCGCGGTCAGCTGCCCTCCGACCCGCGCGAAGGGGCGCCCATCAAGCTTCCGGTCCCGGTCGCTCGATAGGGGAATTGCAGCGTCCAGCGTTCTCTCGAGAAGGGAACGGCGAGGGTGGACGCTAAGACAATCGAATTCACGCGCGGACTCCAAGTTCCGCGTCGCAGGGAAAAAACATGGCGCAATCCTTCACCGGCAAGAAGCGGATCCGGAAGTCTTTCGGCCGCATCCCCGAAGCTGTGCAGATGCCGAACCTGATCGAGGTTCAGCGCTCCTCCTACGAACAGTTCCTGCAGCGCGAAGTCCGTCCGGGCGTGCGCAAGGACGAGGGTATCGAGGCGGTCTTCAAGTCGGTGTTCCCGATCAAGGACTTCAACGAGCGCGCGGTGCTCGAATACGTCTCGTACGAATTCGAAGAGCCCAAGTACGACGTTGAGGAATGCATCCAGCGCGACATGACCTTCGCGGCGCCGCTGAAGGTCAAGCTGCGGCTGATCGTCTTTGAAACGGAAGAAGAGACGGGGGCCCGGTCCGTCAAGGACATCAAGGAGCAGGACGTCTACATGGGCGACATCCCGCTCATGACGGAAAAAGGCACCTTCATCGTCAACGGCACCGAGCGGGTCATCGTCTCGCAGATGCACCGCTCGCCCGGCGTGTTCTTCGACCACGACAAGGGCAAGACCCACGCCTCGGGCAAGCTGCTGTTCGCCGCCCGCGTCATCCCCTATCGCGGCTCGTGGCTCGACTTCGAGTTCGACGCCAAGGACGTGGTCTATGTCCGCATCGACCGTCGCCGCAAACTGCCCGCCACCACCTTCCTCTATGCCCTGGGGATGGACGGCGAAGAGATCCTGACGACCTTCTATGACGTGGTGCCCTTCGAGAAGCGCACCACGGCCGGCGCCGAAGGCTGGGCTACCCCGTACAAGGCCGAGCGCTGGCGCGGCGTGAAGCCGGAATTCGCCCTGATCGACGCCGACACCGGCGAGGAAGTGGCCCCGGGCGGTATCAAGATCACCGCCCGCCAAGCCAAGAAGCTGGCCGACGGCGGCTTGAAGACCTTGCTGCTGGCCCCCGAAGCCCTGACTGGCCGCTACCTGGCCCGCGACGCCGTCAACTATGAGAACGGCGAGATCTACGCCGAAGCCGGCGACGAGCTGGACGTCGCCTCGATCGAGGCCCTGGCCGCCCAAGGCTTCAGCACCATCGACGTACTGGACATCGACCACGTCACGGTTGGCGCCTACATGCGCAACACCCTGCGCGTCGACAAGAACGCCGTCCGCGAGGACGCGCTGTTCGACATCTATCGCGTGATGCGTCCGGGCGAGCCGCCGACCGTGGAAGCGGCCGAAGCGATGTTCAAGTCGCTGTTCTTCGACGCCGAACGCTACGACCTGTCGGCCGTCGGCCGGGTCAAGATGAACATGCGGCTGGAGCTGGACGCTTCGGACGAGATGCGCGTGCTCCGCAAGGAAGACGTGCTGGCGGTCCTCAAGCTGCTGGTCGGCCTGCGCGACGGTCGCGGCGAAATCGACGACATCGACAACCTCGGCAACCGCCGGGTGCGTTCGGTCGGCGAACTGCTGGAAAACCAGTACCGCGTCGGTCTGCTGCGCATGGAGCGCGCCATCAAGGAACGCATGTCGTCCGTCGACATCGACACCGTGATGCCGCACGACCTGATCAACGCCAAGCCGGCCGCGGCCTCGGTGCGTGAATTCTTCGGCTCCTCGCAGCTGTCGCAGTTCATGGACCAGACCAACCCGCTGTCGGAGATCACCCACAAGCGTCGCCTCTCGGCGCTTGGCCCGGGCGGTCTGACCCGCGAGCGCGCCGGCTTCGAAGTCCGCGACGTTCACCCGACCCACTACGGCCGCATCTGCCCGATCGAAACGCCGGAAGGCCCGAACATCGGCCTGATCAACTCGCTGGCCACCCACGCCCGGGTCAACAAGTACGGCTTCATCGAGAGCCCCTACCGTCGCGTCGCCGACGGCAAGCCGCTCGACGAGGTCGTCTACATGTCGGCCATGGAAGAGTCGAAGCACGTCATCGCCCAGTCCAACATCAAGGTGTTGAACGGCGAGATCGTCGACGACCTGGTGCCCGGCCGGATCAATGGCGAACCCACGCTCCTGCAAAAGGAGATGGTCGACCTGATGGACGTGTCGCCGCGCCAAGTGGTTTCGGTGGCCGCGGCCCTGATCCCCTTCCTGGAAAACGATGACGCCAACCGCGCCCTGATGGGCTCGAACATGCAGCGTCAGGCCGTGCCCCTCGTGCAATCCGATGCTCCCCTTGTCGGGACCGGCATGGAAGCCGTGGTCGCCCGTGACTCGGGCGCCGTGGTCATCGCCAAGCGCACCGGCGTGGTGGAGCAGATCGACGGTACGCGTATCGTCGTCCGCGCCACGGAAGAAACCGACGCCGCCCGTTCGGGCGTCGACATCTACCGCCTCAGCAAGTTCCAGCGCTCGAACCAGTCGACCTGCATCAACCAGCGTCCGCTGGTGAAGGTGGGCGACCGGATCAATAGCGGCGACATCATCGCCGACGGTCCCTCGACCGAGCTGGGTGAACTGGCCCTGGGCCGCAACGCGCTCGTCGCGTTCATGCCCTGGAATGGCTACAACTTCGAAGACTCGATCCTGATCTCCGAACGCATCGTCCGCGACGACGTCTTCACCTCGATCCACATCGAGGAATTCGAAGTCATGGCCCGCGATACGAAGCTCGGCCCGGAAGAGATCACCCGCGACATTCCCAATGTCGGCGAGGAAGCCCTGCGCAACCTCGACGAAGCGGGCATCGTGGCGATCGGCGCCGAAGTCCAGCCGGGCGACATCCTGGTCGGCAAGGTCACCCCGAAAGGGGAGTCGCCCATGACGCCGGAAGAAAAGCTCCTGCGCGCCATCTTCGGTGAAAAGGCCTCGGACGTCCGCGACACCAGCCTGCGCCTGCCCCCGGGCGTCGCCGGCACGATCGTCGATGTTCGCGTGTTCAACCGTCACGGCGTCGACAAGGACGAACGCGCCCTGGCCATCGAACGCTCGGAAATCGACCGGCTGGGCAAGGACCGCGACGACGAATTCGCGATTCTGAACCGCAACATCTCGGGCCGTCTGCGCGAGCTGCTGATCGGCAATGTCGCGCTGTCGGGCCCCAAGGGCCTGTCGCGCGGCCAGATCTCGGCCGAGAACCTGTCGGAAGTCCAACCCGGCCTCTGGTGGCAGATCGCCCTGGAAGACGAGAAGGCGATGGGCGAACTGGAAAGCCTGCGCAAGCTGTTCGACGAGAACCGCAAGCGTCTGGACCGCCGCTTCGAGGACAAGGTCGACAAGCTGCAGCGCGGCGACGAACTGCCTCCGGGCGTGATGAAGATGGTCAAGGTCTTCGTGGCCGTGAAGCGCAAGCTTCAGCCCGGCGACAAGATGGCCGGCCGTCACGGCAACAAGGGCGTCATCTCGCGCATCCTGCCGATCGAGGACATGCCGTTCCTCGCCGACGGGACGCATGTGGACGTCGTTCTGAACCCGCTGGGCGTGCCTTCGCGCATGAACGTCGGCCAGATCTTCGAAACCCACCTGGGTTGGGCCTGCGCCGGTCTCGGCAAGCAGATCACCACCCTGCTCGAGGACTGGCAGGCCGGTGGCCAGAAGCAGGCCCTGATCGATCGTCTGACCGAGATCTATGGTCCTGACGAGGAACTGCCGGAAACCGAGGAAGAGCTGGTCGAACTGGCCCGCAACCTCGGAAAGGGCGTTCCGATCGCCACGCCCGTCTTTGACGGCGCGCGGATCGGCGATATCGAGGACCACCTGCGCATGGCGGGTCTCGACCCCTCGGGCCAGTCGATCCTGTTCGACGGCCAGACGGGCGACCAGTTCAAACGTCCGGTCACGGTCGGCTACATCTACATGCTGAAGCTGCACCACTTGGTCGACGACAAGATCCACGCCCGTTCGATCGGTCCGTACTCGCTCGTCACGCAACAGCCGCTGGGGGGTAAGGCCCAGTTCGGCGGTCAGCGCTTCGGGGAAATGGAAGTGTGGGCTCTGGAAGCCTACGGCGCGGCCTACACCCTGCAGGAAATGCTGACGGTGAAGTCTGACGACGTGGCCGGCCGGACCAAGGTCTACGAGTCGATCGTCCGCGGCGACGACACGTTCGAAGCCGGTATCCCGGAAAGCTTCAACGTGCTGGTCAAGGAAATGCGCTCGCTCGGCCTGAACGTCGAGCTGGAGAACAGCTGATCCGAAGAACTTCCCTCTTCGCCCGAAAAGGCGGGGAGGGGTCTTCAATCGCCGCTCTCCGACTTTGAATTTTCGCGGGTAATCCCGCAGAAGGAACCAAGATGAACCAGGAAATCCTGAACATCTTCAATCCGGTCCAGGCCGCTCCGACCTTCGACCAGATCCGCATTTCGCTGGCCTCGCCGGAAAAGATCCGCTCGTGGTCGTTCGGCGAGATCAAGAAGCCCGAAACCATCAACTATCGCACGTTCAAGCCCGAGCGTGACGGCCTGTTCTGCGCCCGTATCTTTGGCCCGACCAAGGACTACGAATGCCTGTGCGGCAAGTACAAGCGCATGAAGTACAAGGGCATCATCTGCGAAAAGTGCGGCGTTGAAGTCACCCTGGCCCGCGTCCGTCGCGAGCGCATGGGTCACATCGAGCTGGCCTCGCCGGTCGCCCACATCTGGTTCCTGAAGAGCTTGCCCTCGCGCATCGCCATGATGCTGGACATGCCTCTGAAGGACATCGAACGCGTCCTGTACTTCGAATATTACATCATCACCGAGCCGGGCCTGACCCCGCTGAAGCAGCACCAGCTGCTCAGCGAGGACGACTTCATGCGCGCCCAGGACGAGTATGGCGATGACAGCTTCACCGCCGAGATCGGCGCCGAAGCCATCCAGAACCTGCTGAAGGCGATCGACCTCGACAAGGAAGCCGAACGCCTGCGCGAAGAGCTGGCCGGCACCGTGTCGGACATGAAGCAAAAGAAGTTCAGCAAGCGCCTGAAGATTCTCGAAGCCTTCTCAGAGTCGGGCAACCGCCCCGAATGGATGGTTCTGACGGTCGTGCCGGTCATTCCGCCGGAACTGCGCCCGCTGGTGCCGCTGGACGGCGGCCGCTTCGCCACCTCCGACCTGAACGACCTCTATCGCCGGGTCATCAACCGCAACAACCGGCTCAAGCGCCTGATCGAACTGCGCGCCCCCGACATCATCATCCGCAACGAAAAGCGGATGCTGCAGGAATCGGTGGATGCGTTGTTCGACAACGGCCGTCGTGGTCGCGTCATCACGGGCGCCAACAAGCGTCCCCTGAAGTCGCTGGCCGACATGCTGAAGGGCAAGCAAGGCCGCTTCCGCCAGAACCTGCTGGGCAAGCGCGTCGACTATTCGGGCCGTTCGGTGATCGTGGTCGGTCCCGACCTGAAACTGCACGAGTGCGGCCTGCCCAAGAAGATGGCGCTCGAGCTGTTCAAGCCGTTCATCTATGCGCGCCTGGACGCCAAGGGCCTTTCGGGCACCGTCAAGCAGTCCAAGCGCATGGTCGAACGCGAACAGCCCCAGGTGTGGGACATCCTCGAAGAGGTGATCCGCGAGCACCCGGTGATGCTGAACCGCGCGCCGACGCTTCACCGCCTGGGCATCCAGGCGTTCGAGCCCAAGCTGATCGAGGGCAAGGCCATCCAGCTGCACCCGCTGGTCTGCGCCGCGTTCAACGCCGACTTCGACGGCGACCAGATGGCTGTCCACGTCCCGCTGAGCCTCGAGGCTCAGCTGGAAGCGCGCGTCCTGATGATGTCGACCAACAACATCCTGTCGCCCGCCAACGGCCGACCGATCATCGTGCCGTCGCAGGACATCGTCCTGGGCCTGTACTATCTGTCGGTCGCTCGCGAGGGTGAACCGGGTGAAGGCAAGATCTTCGCCGACCTGGGCGAGATCGAAGCCGCCATGGACGCCGGCGTCGTCAGCCTGCACGCCAAGATCAAGTCGCGCTTTACCGAAATGGACGCCGACGGCGTCGTGCGTCGCCGGGTGATCGACACTACGCCGGGCCGGATGAAGATCGCCGCCCTTCTGCCGCAGCACACCGCGATCGGTCACCGACTGATCGAGAAGGCGCTGACCAAGAAGGAAATCGGCAATCTGATCGACATCGTCTACCGCCACTGCGGTCAGAAGGCGACGGTGATCTTCGCCGACCAGATCATGGGTCTGGGCTTCAAGGAAGCGGCCAAGGCCGGCATCTCCTTCGGCAAGGACGACATCATCATCCCGAAGCGGAAAGAGGCGATCGTCGCCGAAACCCGCACCTTGGCCGAGGAGTACGAGCAACAGTACGCCGACGGTCTGATCACCAAGGGCGAGAAGTACAACAAGGTCGTCGACGCCTGGGCCAAGGCCACCGATCGCGTCGCCGACGAGATGATGGCCGAGCTTCAGATGAAGCATAAGGACGAGAACGGCCGCGAGAAGGAGATCAACGCCATCTACATGATGGCCCACTCCGGCGCCCGGGGCTCGCAAGCCCAGATGAAGCAACTCGGCGGCATGCGCGGCCTGATGGCCAAGCCCTCCGGCGAGATCATCGAGACCCCGATCGTCTCGAACTTCAAGGAAGGCCTGACCGTTCAGGAATACTTCAACTCGACCCACGGCGCCCGCAAGGGCCTGGCGGACACCGCGCTGAAGACCGCCAACTCCGGCTATCTGACCCGTCGTCTGGTCGACGTGGCGCAGGACTGCATCATCGTCGAGGAAGACTGCGGCACCACGCGGGGCATCACCCTGCGCGCCGTGGTCGAGGGCGGCGACGTCCTCGTCTCGCTGGGCATGCGCGTCCTGGGCCGCTTCTCGGCCGAGGACATCAAGGACCCGGCGACCGGCGAGATCGTCATCCCGGCCGACACCTACCTGACCGAGAACATGGCCGACGCCATCGAGACGGCCGCGGTTCAGTCGGTGAAGGTGCGTTCGGTCCTGACCTGCGAAGCCAAGGTCGGCGTCTGCGGCGCCTGTTACGGCCGCGACCTGGCCCGCGGGACCCCGGTGAACATCGGTGAAGCGGTTGGCGTCATCGCCGCCCAATCCATCGGCGAGCCCGGCACCCAGCTGACGATGCGGACCTTCCACATCGGCGGCACCGCCCAGGTGGCCGAGCAGTCGTTCTTCGAAAGCAGCAACGACGGTACGGTCCGCGTGACCGGCGCCACCGTTGTCGGCACCGAAGGCTTCCTGGTGGTCATGAGCCGCAATACGGCCGTGAGCGTCCTGGTCGACGGCAAGGAACGCGAGAACTACAAGCCGCCGTACGGCGCGCGCCTGAAGATCAAGAACGGCGACAAGGTGAAGCGTGGCCAGCGTCTGGCCGATTGGGACCCCTACACCACCCCGATCATCACCGAAGTGGCCGGCAAGATCCGTGCGGAAGACCTGGTGGACGGCTTCTCCGTCCGCGAGGAAACCGACGAAGCCACCGGCATCGCGCAACGCGTGATCGCCGACTGGCGGACCTCGGCCCGCGCCTCGGACCTGCGTCCGGCCATGGGCGTGCTGGCCGAGGACGGCTCCTATGTTCGCCTGGCCAATGGCGGCGAGGCTCGCTACCTGATGTCGGTCGGCGCCATTCTCTCCGTTGGTGACGGCGACATGGTCAAGCCGGGCGAGGTCATCGCGCGGATCCCCACCGAAGGCGCCAAGACCCGCGACATCACCGGCGGTCTGCCGCGTGTCGCCGAACTCTTCGAAGCCCGCCGTCCCAAGGACTGCGCGGTCATCGCGGAAATGGATGGTCGTGTCGAATTCGGCAAGGATTACAAGAACAAGCGCCGTATCAAGATCACCCCGGAAGTCGACGCTGACGGCAACCAGGGCGAAGCGGTCGAGTTCCTGATCCCCAAGGGCAAGCATATCGCGGTGCACGATGGCGACTTCATCGCGCGCGGCGAGTACATCATCGACGGCAACCCGGATCCGCACGACATCCTGCGCATCCTGGGCGTCGAGGCCCTGGCCAACTTCCTCGTGGACGAAATCCAGGAGGTCTACCGACTGCAGGGCGTGCCGATCAACGACAAGCACATCGAGACGATCGTTCGTCAGATGCTGCAAAAGGTCGAGATCCTCGATCCCGGCGACACCGGCCTGATCAAGGGCGACCACCTCGACAAGCCCGAGTTCTATGTCGAGCAGGACCGTGCGACCGCCCGTGGCGGCCGTGGGGCGACCACTCAGCCGGTTCTGCTGGGCATCACCAAGGCGAGCTTGCAAACCAAGAGCTTCATCTCGGCCGCGTCGTTCCAGGAAACGACCCGCGTCCTGACCGAAGCCTCGGTGCACGGCAAGACCGACACCCTGGAAGGCCTGAAGGAAAACGTCATCGTGGGTCGCCTGATCCCCGCCGGTACGGGTTCCTACCTGCGCAGCCTGCAGCGCGTCGCCGCCAGGCGCGACGAGCAACTGGCCCAGCAGCGCGAAGACGCGATGGAGCCGCTGCCCGCGGTCATCGCCAACGCCGACGCCTAAGCGTCGACCACGGACTGAAGCGGAACGGCCCGGGAGCAATCCCGGGCCGTTTTTTTATTGGGTCACCCATCGGTACGCCACGATCTTCAAATACCGCGACTAAAGCTCTAGGCGGAGTTTGTGTCGTAGCATTACGAAAGGTTGTGTCGCGGCCAGCCGTTGATGGCAGGCGAGGGGCGGGGGCGCCCATGGACAAGGAAATCGTCGATCGCGCCCTGGACGCGCTGGATCGCCTGATGCGGATGTTCCGGGTCGAGCGCTTCGTCTACATGATCTGCGCGATCGTCTCGTTCCTGCTGTTGATCTACGCCGCCTACATCATGTTCGAGACCAAGGGCGTCTCGGTCGCCGAGTTGGGCCTGATCTTCGGGGCCACCGGGCTGACCACGGTGCCCGCCGGGCGGATCACCTACTTCCTCAACAAGTCCTTCAGTCTGATCGAAGCCATCGTGCGCAAGCTTTCCGGGTTGGAGGAGCGTTAGGTGCGGCTCGATCACGACGATCTGGAAGCCCTGGCCCAACTCGAGCGCTTCAGTCGCAAGACCCGGCCATTCCTGCTGATCGGCCTGTTGGCGCCGGCAAGACGGGGAATTTGAGAGCTCACGGCCTGACTGCGTCAGGCCGTGAGCTCTAATCTTCTCTTTTGACGCATTTTTCTTCACGCGAACCAGGACCACTTCGCTCGAAAGATGCTCTCGCCAGCCAACGAAGGCCGTGACCCAGATTCATCCAGAGCGTCTCGTGGGTTTCACCGGGGCCCCGGCCTTCGTCGGGGAGACTGAATATTTGGATGCCGATTCAATCTGAACCAAAGGCGCTTTAGCGCTGCTCGGCGTCCCGCGCGGCCTTCTTCCGCAGCGCCTCGGCCTTGTCGGCGTCCTGCAGATGCTTAAGCCGCTGCTGGGTGGCCGACATCGGGCGGCCCAGGCCGTCCTGCTCGGCCCCGCCGACCCAGGGGATGTCCTTCATCGTGCCGGGACCCTCGCGGCTCCGGTGATCGACCCCTACCCCCATCGGCGCGTCGCGCGCCACTTTCTCGGCCTTCTGACGCAAGGCCTGGGCTTCGAAGCCGCGCCGCTTTCCGGCGTCCATCGGCGCTTCATAGACGGGGGCGTTGCGGGCCGCCGCACCCAGGCGCTCGTCGCAGTGCTCGAGTTCACGCCGGTTGAGACCGACGGCCCGCTCATTGGCGCAACCGACGCTGCCGCCACGCAAGGCCGTGCGCAGATCGCCGCGCGGACCTTCGGGCAAGGGGGCGGGGTGGAGATTCTGCATCGTCGGCTTGGCCGGCCCGGCGCGGATCGGCGCAACCAGCGGCGCCATGGCCGTGGGCGTGGTCCGTCGAGCGGGCCGAGGTTGGAGCGGCGAGGCGCGCGGCGCGATCTGGTCGGGCGACGGATGGGGTGGCCAGAGCGTCCGCTCCAGCGTGATCGACAGCGCGTCGTCGTCGTTCGAGCGGTCGGCAAAGGGTATCTCCACAGGCCAGGCCAGGGCCGCCAGCATGGCCCCGTGCAACAGCAGCGAGCCGCCGAGGATCGCGCCGTTCTTCAACCGTTTTCGACGTGCAGCCAGCGAGACCAAGAGCAAACTCGACAAGGAAGAACCGGCGGCCAGACTTTCCACTGGGCGTGGCGAAACCGTGGCCGCTGAACGCGAGATGGGAGGCCTGTGGGCGCGCGCTAGAGCATTTTTCGCGTGAAGTGGTTCCGGTTCGCGTGAAGAAGAATGCGTTAAAACAGAAGATTAGAGCTCACGGCCTGACGCAGTCAGGTCGGGAAATGCCCTAGTATGGCTTGCGGATGTCGCCCTCCGGGGTCAGCGATCCGGTGGGCGCCTGGATGTAGCAAGGCCCGGCCCGGAGAGCGTTGGGCGGTCCCTTGGGCGCCTTGTCGGCGTTCGGACCGAATTTCACCGAGCACCCGACACGGGGACCATGTCCGGAGTGCACGCTGCGTTCCTCGCCGAACATTCCGCCCGACCCGCGCGCGGTCAGCGGGACCATCTGGCCCGGGTCGCGGTAGGCCTCGGCGACGGCGTCGTAATAGGCCCGCTTGGCCGGATCGATCGGCGCGGGCAGGGGCTGGGCGTTTCGCGCCTGCGCGCCCAGTCGCTCGGCGCAACGCTCGCGTTCCTCGCGATTGAGGTCCAGGCCATGGCTGTTGGAACAGCCGAGGCCGCTGCCCCGCAACAACGCCCGCAGGTCGGTCCCGCCCTTGCCGGGGCTGGCCACGGGCCCCGGCGGCGCGGTGGCGACGGGGGCCAGGCCGAACGGATCGGCCTCGACAGGCGCGACAAGTGCGGGACGTGGTCGAGGGGCGGGCTCACCGGCTCCGGTGGTCGCGACTCCCAAGCGCCGGGGCCGTTGCAGCACCAGGTCGATGGTGTCCTCGTCGTTGGAGCGGTCCGGAAAGCTCCCGATCACCGGCCAGGCCAGGGCTGTCAAAACCGCAGCGTGGGCCAGTAGCGACACAGCCAGGACGGCGCCGCGACGCATGGGCTTTGCGCGCGCCGCGGCCGTGGCCAGGGACCGGGATTGGGACAAGAGCAACTCGACTGTGACGAACGGCCAAGCCTTGCGACCGCGCATGGCGAAACCGTGGCGGCCAAAGGCCGAACGGGTGACTAGTAAGATCTGCGCAACGTGGTCTCGGGCGTTGGCGGGCCTGTCGCCGGCCGGACAAAGCAGGGTCCCGAGGACGGCGGCTCGGCATTGGGCCCAAACTTCATGGAACAACCCACGCGCGGGCCGCGGCCAGCGCGAAGCCGATCGTCGGCTCCAAACAGGCCGCTGGCGCCGCGAGCCGCGAGGGGGACGATGGCGCGCCGTGGCGCCTGGGCGCGGGCGACGGCGTCGTAGTCGGCGCGCTTTTCCGGCGTGATCGACGTGAGGCGCAACGGGGTCTTGCGGGCGAGGGCGCCCAGCCGCTCCCGGCAGAGGTCGCGCTCGGCCGCCGACAGTAGGGCCTCGCGCGTGTCCAGGCAGGCCTGGTTGCTGGCGCGCAGAACCGCGCCAAGGTCGCCAATTGAGCGGGGCGGGGCGGTTTCGGCGATCGTGGCGGCCGGCGGGGCCGGCGGTTCGGTCCGCCCGGGCCCTGGTCTTACAACCGGCCTAGGGACGGGAGCGCTGCCGTCTTCCGGCTCGAGCCATGGCGCATCGCGCGCCACCCGCCTGATCTCGACGGCGCTCCGATCGCTTGAACGCTCGCTAAAGCGCGTCACGGTGGGCCGCGCCAGGATCAGCAGGACCAGCCCGCTCAGCCCGAGCAGGCCGGCCAGGACCATGCCGAGTCGCGGCCAATCGCGTTGGGATTCCGGTGAGCTCAAGAGAGGCCTCGTGGCAGAACGAACGGGCCGACAATTGCCGCAAGACGTGACGCAAGCGTGACTGTTAGGGGGTCTTTAACCAACGCAAACGGGCCGATTGACGTACGAGGCGTTCGCGAGTAGTTTCCGCGCTCTTTTCGAGGCGGACCCTGTCCGTCCTGATGAGCGCCCGTCCCTTACCCCGACGGATAGCCCGCCGGAACGCCACTCGCGTCCCGGCGAGTTTCGTGTTTATCAGGTCCCCCTTGGGGGCCGAGAAAGCCGGACGAAAAACAACAAGGACCCGAAGCGCTTCGGCCGACAGGCACACGCTTCCATCAGAGCAGAGACTGAATGCCTACCGTCAACCAGCTCATCCGCAAGCCGCGCCAGCCCAAGCCGGTCCGGAACAAGGTGCCCGCCCTGAAGGGCTGCCCCCAACGTCGCGGTGTTTGCACCCGCGTCTACACGACCACCCCGAAGAAGCCGAACTCGGCGCTTCGTAAGGTCGCCAAGGTCCGTTTGACCACCGGCATCGAAGCCGTGTGCTACATCCCGGGCGAAGGCCACAACCTGCAGGAGCACTCTGTGGTGCTCATCCGCGGCGGCCGCGTCAAGGATTTGCCCGGCGTCCGCTACCACATCCTGCGCGGCGTCCTCGACACCCAAGGTGTCAAGGATCGTAAGCAGCGTCGTTCGCTCTACGGCGCCAAGCGTCCGAAGTAAGGAAAAAGAAGCATGTCACGCCGCCGTCGCGCCGAGAAACGTCAAGTTCTGCCGGACCCGAAGTTCGGAGACCTGATCGTCACGAAATTCATGAACTATGTGATGTACGAGGGCAAAAAAGCCGTCGCTGAAAACATCATCTATGGCGCCTTCGATATCATCGAGACCAAGCGCAAGGACCAGGGCCCCCTGGAAACCTTCCACTCCGCTCTGGACAACGTCGCCCCGGCGATCGAAGTCCGGTCGCGCCGCGTCGGCGGCGCCACCTATCAGGTGCCCGTGGAGGTCCGTCCGGAGCGTCGTCGCGCCCTGGCCATCCGCTGGCTGGTGACCGCCGCGCGCAAGCGTGGCGAAAACACCATGACCGAAAAGCTGGCCGGCGAACTGCTGGACGCTTCCAACAACCGCGGCACCGCGGTGAAGAAGCGTGAAGACACCCACAAGATGGCTGAAGCCAACCGGGCGTTCTCGCACTACCGCTGGTAACCTTTCTCACCAGCACTCTTTCAGGCGCGGGCGGTTTGCGATAAACCGCCCGCGCCGCACGTTTAAATGTCCCCGCTCCAGGTTGGCGCGAGGCAGTCACACAGAGCTAGATCCATGGCCCGCCAGCATAAAATCGAAGACTACCGTAACTTCGGCATCATGGCGCACATCGACGCCGGGAAGACGACGACAACGGAGCGGATCCTGTATTACACAGGTAAGTCGCACAAGATTGGCGAAGTCCACGACGGCGCCGCGACCATGGACTGGATGGACCAGGAACAAGAGCGCGGCATCACCATCACGTCGGCCGCGACGACCGCTTTTTGGAAAGAAAAGCGCCTCAACATCATCGACACCCCAGGCCACGTCGACTTCACGATTGAAGTCGAGCGTTCCTTGCGTGTCCTCGACGGCGCCGTCGCCGTGCTGGACGGTAACGCCGGTGTCGAGCCGCAGACCGAAACCGTCTGGCGCCAGGCCGACAAGTACAACGTGCCTCGTATCGTGTTCGTCAACAAGATGGACAAGATCGGCGCCGACTTCGACAAGTCGGTCGAGTCGATCCGCGACCGCCTGGGCGCCAAGGCCGTGCCGATCCAGTTCCCGATCGGTGCGGAAAACACCCTCAGCGGCCTGGTCGACCTGGTCCGCATGAAGGCCGTCATCTGGGATAACGACGCCCTGGGCGCCAATTTCCGCGACGAGGAAATCCCCGCCGACCTGCTGGCCAAGGCCATCGAAGCCCACGCCTATCTGGTGGAAGCCGCCGTCGAAATGGACGACGAGGCGATGGAAGCCTATCTGGGCGGCGAAGAGCCCTCGGAAGCCGTGCTGAAGAAGTGCATCCGCAAGGCCGTGCTGGAGGGCGCCTTCTATCCGATCCTCTGCGGCTCGGCCTTCAAGAACAAGGGCGTGCAGACGCTGCTGGACGCCGTCGTCGATTACCTGCCGTCGCCGCTGGACATCCCGCCGACCAAGGGCATCGACTTCAAGACCGAAGAAGATATCGTTCGCAAGGCCTCGGACGAAGAGCCGCTGTCGGTTCTGGCGTTCAAGATCATGGACGACCCCTTCGTCGGTTCGCTGACCTTCTGCCGGATCTATTCGGGCAAGCTGGAAACCGGCATGGGCCTGCTGAACTCGACGCGCGACAAGCGCGAGCGGGTGGGCCGGATGCTGCTGATGCACAGCAACAACCGCGAAGACATCAAGGAAGCCTTCGCCGGCGACATCGTCGCCCTGGCCGGCCTCAAGGACACCCGCACCGGAGACACCCTGTGCGATCCCCTGAAGTCGCCGGTCATCCTCGAGCGCATGATCTTCCCGGCTCCGGTCATCGAGATCGCCGTCGAGCCCAAGTCGAAGGCCGACCAGGAAAAGCTGGGCGTCGCCCTGGCCAAGCTGGCCGCCGAGGACCCGTCCTTCACCGTCTCGACCGACTTCGAAAGCGGCCAGACGATCCTGAAGGGCATGGGCGAACTGCACCTGGACATCAAGATCGACATCCTGAAGCGGACCTACAAGGTCGAAGCCAATATCGGCGCGCCGCAGGTGGCCTATCGCGAAAGCCTGGGCCGCAAGGTCGACATCGACTACACCCACAAGAAGCAGACCGGCGGTACGGGCCAGTTCGCCCGCGTCATGATCACGTTCGAACCCGGCGAGCCGGGCTCGGGCTTCGTGTTCGAGAATGACATCGTCGGCGGCGCGGTTCCGAAGGAATATATCCCCGGCGTCGAAAAGGGCCTGCTGTCGGTCAAGGACAACGGCCTGCTGGCCGGCTTCCCGCTGATCGACTTCAAGGCGACCCTGACGGACGGCAAGTACCACGACGTCGACTCCAGCGTGCTGGCGTTCGAAATCGCGTCGCGCGCCGCCTTCAAGGAACTGCGCGAGAAGGGCGCTCCCAAGCTGCTCGAGCCGATCATGGCCGTCGAGGTTGTGACCCCGGAAGAGTATCTGGGTTCGGTCATCGGCGACCTGAACGGTCGTCGCGGGATGATCCAGGGCCAGGACATGCGCGGCAACGCCACGGTGGTGAACGCCTTCGTGCCGCTGGCCAACATGTTCGGCTACGTGAACACCCTGCGCGGCATGAGCCAAGGTCGCGCCCAGTTCACCATGCAATACGATCACTACGAGCCGGTGCCGCAGCATGTCGCCGACGAAGTGATCAAGAAGTACGCCTAAAAGAACCCCAGCAATTCCCATTCAATTTGAGGCCCCCCCACTTTTCTGAGGGGAATGGGGTCCTAAGGTAGAGAAAAATGGCCAAGGAAAAGTTCGAACGTAACAAGCCGCACTGCAACATCGGCACCATCGGTCACGTTGACCATGGCAAGACGACGCTGACGGCCGCGATCACGATCACGCTGGCCAAGCAAGGCGGCGCCAAGGCGATGAACTACGCCGACATCGACGCCGCGCCGGAAGAAAAGGCCCGCGGCATCACGATCAACACCGCGCACGTGGAATATGAGACGAAGAACCGTCACTACGCCCACGTCGACTGCCCCGGCCACGCCGACTATGTGAAGAACATGATCACCGGCGCCGCCCAGATGGACGGCGCGATCCTGGTGGTCTCGGCCGCCGACGGCCCGATGCCCCAGACCCGCGAGCACATCCTGCTGGCCCGTCAGGTCGGCGTGCCGGCCCTGGTCGTCTACATGAACAAGGTCGACCTGGTCGATGACGAAGAGCTGCTCGAGCTGGTCGAGATGGAAGTGCGCGAGCTGCTTTCGTCCTATGACTTCCCGGGCGACGACATTCCGATCACCAAGGGTTCGGCCAAGGTCGCGATCGACGGCGGCAACCCCGTTGTGGGCGAGCAGTCGATCCTGGCGCTGATGCAGACGGTCGACGACTACATCCCGCAACCGGCCCGTCCTCTGGACCTGCCGTTCCTGATGCCGGTCGAAGACGTGTTCTCGATCTCGGGCCGCGGCACCGTGGTCACGGGCCGGATCGAAAAGGGCATCGTCAAGGTCGGTGAAGAAGTCGAGATCGTCGGCATCCGCCCGGTCCAGAAGACGACCTGCACCGGCGTCGAAATGTTCCGCAAGCTGCTCGACCAAGGTCAGGCCGGCGACAATGTGGGCGTGCTGCTGCGCGGCACCAAGCGCGAAGACGTCGAGCGCGGCCAGGTTCTCTGCAAGCCCGGCTCGATCACCCCGCACACCAAGTTCGTGGCCGAGGCCTATATCCTGACCAAGGAAGAAGGCGGTCGTCACACCCCGTTCTTCACCAACTATCGCCCGCAGTTCTACTTCCGCACCACGGACGTCACCGGGATCATCAAGCTGCGCGAAGGCGTGGAAATGATCATGCCGGGCGACAACGCCGAGCTGGACGTCGAGCTGATCACCCCGATCGCCATGGACCAGGGCCTGCGCTTCGCCATCCGCGAAGGCGGCCGCACGGTCGGCGCCGGCGTCGTGGCCAAGATCGTCGAATAGTCTCGACGCTCTAGGCTTCGGCTGAGATTGCGAAGGCCCCGGGGGAAACCCCGGGGCCTTTTGCTTTACCAAGTTCCCCCCCCACAGGGGGAGGTGTCGGCCAAGCCGACGGCGGGGGGAGTCTTTAAAAAGCGCCGCCTCCCGGACCCCAAGTCCCCAAACCTCCCCCCACCGGTCGCTACGCGACCACCTCCCCCACAGGGGGAGGACCTAGGCCGCCGTCACCGGCTCCGCCAGATACGCGTGGATCGCCGTCGCCACCTGCGCCCCTTCACCCACCGCCTCGGCGACCCGCTTGAGCGATCCCGCCCGCACGTCGCCGATCGCGAACACGCCGTGGCGGTTGGTCTGCAGCACCGGGGTCCCGGGCGACAGGTCCGGACCCGTGCGCACGAAGTCGTGGTTGTCGAACTCGACATGGCGCTGGGCCAGCCAGGCGGTGTTGGGCTGGGCGCCGATGAACAGGAAGAGATGGCTGATCGGGCTGCAATGTTGCTCGCCGGTGTCCAGGTGGCGGCAGTGCATGGCGCTGAGCTGGCCGTCCTCACCATCCAGCTGGATGATCTCGCTGCGGGTCAGCACCTCGATATTGGGCGCGCTCTCGATGCGGTCGATCAGGTAGCGCGACATGCTGGCGTGCAGGCTTTCGCCGTGCATCACCATCCGTACCTTGGCGACCTGGCTGGTTAGATAGACCGCCGCCTGGCCCACCGATTTGCCGGCCCCAACCAGCGCCACCTCCTGGCCCGCGCATAGCTTGGCCTCGAGCGGCGAGGCCCAATAATGCACCGAGCTGCCCTCGAACTGGTCGAGATTGGCGACCTCCAGCCGCCGGTAACGCGCGCCGCTGGCGATCACCACGGCCTTGGCCTGGGTGGTCTCGCCGCTGGTCAGCTGCAGGTGATAGCCGGTGCTTTCGCCATCACAGTCGAGCGTCGCCACCTCGTCGGAGACCGCCAGATTGGCGCCGAACTTCTGGGCCTGGTTTTAGGCCCAGGCCATCAGGGCCATGCCAGAGACGCCGGTGGGAAAACCTAGATAGTTCTCGATCCACGCCGAGGCGCCCGCCTGGCCGCCGAGCGCCCGGGTGTCGAGCACCAGAACCGACAGGCCTTCGGAGGCCGCGTACACCGCGGTGGCCAAGCCCGCCGGACCGGCTCCGACCACAGCGACGTCGTAGTTCCGGTCTGGATCCAGCTTGCCGACCATGCCGAGGTCGCCGAACCGGCGGATGCGATCGATCTCCTCCGGCGTCAGGCGGGGAAACATCTGGTCGCGGCGGGTGTCGATGATGGTGGCCATGGGGACAGAGTGCGTCAGGCAAACGTTGAGGTCATCTTCAACGTGCCGGCCGTCCCGTTGGCGACGACCGACGCGGCGACGCGCCCACCTGCAAGGCGGTCTCGGCGGCTTGGCGCCGCGACCGCGACCTTGGCAAGATCATGACATCAGGGTCATGACCTCGAATTAAGTCGTTTCTCGATAAGGGCCCGGCTAACTTTCCCTCAACAAACCATTCGTTCGAGGGACTTCCATGCGCGCACTTCTGATCCTGGCCGCCGGCGCCGCTGCTCTTGGCTTTGCCGGAGCCGCCCAAGCCGACCCGTCCGTGAAGATCAAGGACGCCGTCGCCCGGGTGGTGGTGATCCCCGAAGCCCGCGGAGACGTGAAGGTCGAATTTCTGACCACCAACCAGAACCTGCCGCTCACCGTTCGCCAGAACGGCTCGGAGACCATCGTCGACGGAGGCCTGAGGATGAACCGCATCAATGGCTGCAACTCGGTGATGGGCAGTCTGACGGTCCACGTGCGCGGGGTCGGCGACGTGAAGTGGGAAGACATGCCGCAGATCGTCATCCGCACGCCGATGAACGCCGAGATCGCCGCCGCCGGCGCGGTGTTCGGCAGCGTCGGTCGCACCGACAAGCTGGAACTGGCCAACGCCGGCTGCGGCGATTGGACGGTCGCCAACGTCAAGGGCAAACTGGAACTGAGCCAGGCGGGCTCGGGCGACACCAAGGCCGGCAGCGCCGGCTCGGCCGAGATCAATATCGCCGGCTCGGGCGACGTGAAGACTCAGGAGATCGGCGGCGATCTGGAGGTCAATATCGCCGGCTCGGGCGGGGTGAACACTGCTAGCGTCGCGGGGGCCATCGACGCCAACATCGCCGGCTCCGGCGACGTGACCATCCTGGGCGGCCGCGCGCGGTCGGTGGATGTCAGCATAATGGGCTCGGGCGACGTCGACTTCGGCGGGGTGGCCGGCAAGGTCGATGTGTCGGTGGCCGGTTCGGGCGACGTGCGCATCGCCAAGGCCGAGGGTCCGGTCAGCAAGTCGGTCGCCGGCTCTGGCGACGTGATCATCGGTCGCTAGACGACGCTCTATATATAGAGAGGGCGAAACGCCCCGGAGCCTGAGCTCCGGGGCGTCCCTTTGTCCGCTGGTGACCAACGGTGTCCGTGTTAGCGGACGCCGAAGCCAAACAGGCTGTCGGCGTCGATCAGGTCGGCGCCGGCCGCGTCGCGGGCCTTCAGGCTGCCGCCGAAGGTGTAGCGGAAGCCCACCTTCACGGCGTCGGCCTTCAGGTCGGCCAGGTCTTCGGATTCGGTGTGGGTGTACTTGCCGAAGGTCGACCAGCCGGTGTTGGCGAACTTGTATTCCCCGCCGGCATTGACGTCCCAGATGTCGGCGTTGAAGCCGGCGTCGGCGTCGAGCTTGGAATAGCCGGCGCCCACGTCCAGACGGAAGTCGTCCGAGACGAAGTAGCGGGCTTCACCGCGCACGGCGTACAGGTCGGCGTCCAGGTCGTTCGACTGGCCATAGGCGACCAGGCCGTTCAGCGTGACGTTGGTAAAGTACTTGCTGGCTTCAGCGCCGACGGCCCAGAGGGTGTCGTTCGACGGACGCGACAGGGCCGCGAAGCCGCCGACGCGAACGGTGTCGCCGACCTTGGTGGTCAGGTGAGCGGCGGTGGAGGCGACGGTCTCGTCGCTGATGTCGTTGTCGTTGACCGTGACGGCGCCGTTCAGGGTCACGGTCCAGGCGCCGGTCGGGATGGCGACGTTGCCGTCGACCTTGACCGAGGTGCCGTTGGCGTCGCCAAAGCCGGTGTCGATGTCGGTATAGTTCACGGCGGCGCCGACCGAGCCGATGTTCTGGGCGAAGGCTGGGGCGGAGACGGCCAGCGCCAGGACGGCGGCGGCGGCAAAGAGTTGGGTCTTCATAGTGGGTAATCCCCTTACTGTGTGGCCTCGATCGGCGGGCGGTCGTTTTGGGGAGGGCCGCCCGTCCGTCGAGGAGGGGCGGATTTATGGAGCTTCGGCTGGGTTCACAACCCGCGCCCAGTGGGTGAGCGGCGAATTGATGCAGTTTTGTGACACTTGCGGTGACGGGCTGGCGTACCCTACGCCTAAGCGCGCACGTTCATGCCTCCTCTTCTCAAGCAGGACGCACGTTTCGTCCGACAGCGCTATTTGTCGCCTCGCGTTCCCAAACTCCCTCCATCCTGGCGAAATCCGGGACCCAAGCCGTGGCGCGGGCCTTCTTGCGAGCGAGCGATCAAACTCAGCTTTGGTCTCGGCCTTCGCCGGGGATGAGGGGAGGAGAGGGGCCCTTGGCCTGTCTCCCCAACGTCGCCCAAAACCGGCCCCGAACCGCTTGACGAAACCGATTCTGGCACGTAAAAGCCCCACTCTGTTGGATCGGCTGTGAACTTTCGGGTTCAAACGCGGTCCGCGAACGACTTCGAGCAGCGCCTTTTGGGGCGCAGTTTTCAGTCACCGGCCCTAGCGGGTGACCGCCGGGGCCTATTTGTTTTGCGGACGCTGCGTGCGGAGTTCTCTCTTTGGAGGGGTTCCGGGTTGGTCTTTGAAATGGTTCGAGACGCGGGCGCAGCCCACTAGGAAACCGAGCGATATGGATCGTCAGAACATCCGCATCCGGCTCAAGGCCTTCGATCACCGCGTGTTGGATCATTCCACGCGCGAGATCGTCAATACGGCCAAGCGCACGGGTGCGACGGTACGGGGTCCTATCCCCCTGCCCACGCTTATCGAGAAATTCACCGTCAACCGCTCGCCGCACGTCGACAAGAAGTCGCGCGAGCAGTTCGAGATCCGTACGCACAAGCGCGTCCTCGACATCGTTGATCCGACTCCGCAGACCGTGGACGCGCTGATGAAGCTCGACCTCTCGGCCGGCGTCGACGTCGAAATCAAGCTGTAAGGAGAGCCGAACAGATGACTCTCCCCGCACAACGCACAGGCGTTCTCGCCAAGAAGCTGGGCATGACCCGGTTCTTTGACGAAGCCGGACAGCACATCCCCGTCACCGTCCTTTCGCTGGACGGCTGCCAGGTGACGGCCCAGCGCACGGTCGAGAAGGACGGTTACACCGCCCTGCAACTCGGCGCCGGCGCCAAGAAGCCGAAGAACACCCCGAACGCCATGCGCGGTCACTTCGCCAAGAACTCGGTCGAGCCCAAGCGGGTCGTCGCCGAATTCCGCGTTGATGAAGCCGCCCTGATCGAAGTGGGCGCGGAATTCACCGCCGACCACTACGTCGCTGGCCAGAAGGTCGATATCCAAGGCGTCACCGTCGGTAAGGGTTTCGCCGGCGCCATGAAGCGTTGGAACTTCGGCGGTCTGCGCGCTACCCACGGCGTCTCGGTCTCGCACCGTTCGCACGGCTCGACTGGCCAACGCCAGGATCCGGGTCGTACGTTCAAGGGCAAGAAGATGGCCGGTCACCTGGGTCAGGAAACCGTCACCACCCTGAACGTCACCGTCTGGAAAGTGGACGTTGAGCGCGGCCTTATCTTGGTCAAGGGCGCCGTCCCTGGCTCGGAAGGCTCGTACGTCAAGGTTCGCGACGCGATCAAGAAGGCCGCTCCGGCCGATCTGCCGCGTCCGGGCGCCTTCCGTTCGGCTGGCGCAGCTCCGGCCGAGGCCGCTGCTGAAACCCCCGCTGAAGAAACCTCCGCGGCGACGACCGAAGAGGGCGAAGGCTAATGAAACTCGACGTCATCAATCTGGACGGCGGCAGCGCTGGCTCCGTTGATCTCGACGACGCCATCTTTGGCATCGCCGACATCCGCAGTGACATCCTGCAACGCGTCGTCACCTGGCAGCTGGCCAAGCGCCGCTCCGGGAACCACAAGATTCAGGTTCGCAACGAGGTCTCTCGTACGGGCAAGAAGATGTACAAGCAAAAGGGCACCGGCTCGGCTCGTCACGGTTCGCGCCGTGCGGCTCAATTCGTCGGCGGCGCCAAGGCTCACGGCCCCGTCGTGCGTAGTCACGCGTTCGATCTTCCCAAGAAGATCCGCGCCATGGCTCTGCGCCACGCTCTGTCGTCAAAGGCCAAGGCCGGCTCGATCATCGTGCTGGATAACGTGGCTCTGACCGATCCGAAGACGGCCGCCCTGCGCGCCAACTTCGACAAGATGGGCCTGAAGAACGCCCTGGTCATCGCGGGTCCGGAAGTGGACGGTAACTTCAAGCTCGCCGCCCGCAACATTCCGAACATCGACGTGCTGCCGAACGCCGGCCTGAACGTCTATGACGTGCTGCGTCGCCATACCCTGGTCCTCACCAAGGACGCGGTGGAAGCGATCTCGGCGCGCTTCGCTGAGAAGGAAGCCGCGTAATGGCCGCTACCGCCCGCCACTACGACACGATCCTGTCGCCGGTGATCACCGAGAAGGCCACCCTGCTCAGCGAGCAGAACAAGGTTGTCTTCCGGGTGTCCGCCGATGCGTCGAAGGACGAAATCGCCGCCGCAGTCGAAGAGCTGTTCAAGGTCAAGGTCACCAAGGTCAACACCATGGTTACCAAGGGCAAGACCAAGCGCTTCCGCGGCATCATCGGACGCCGTTCCGATGTCAAAAAAGCCATCGTGACCCTGGCCGAAGGCCAGTCGATCGACATCACGACGGGGCTCTAACCAGATGGCCTTGAAGCATTATAATCCGACTAGCCCGGGCCAACGCGGCCTGGTGCTGATCGACCGCAGCGAGCTCCACAAGGGCCGCCCGGAAAAGAAGCTGGTTGAAGGTCTGACCAAGTCGGGCGGCCGTGGCGGCAATGGCCGCATCGCGGTTCGCTTCCGGGGCGGCGGCGCCAAGCGTCTTTACCGTCTGGTCGACTTCAAACGTCGCAAGCAAGGCACGGCCACCGTCGTTCGCCTTGAATATGATCCGAACCGCACCGCCTTCATCGCCCTGATCAAGTATCAGGAAGATGGTGAGCTCTCCTACATCCTGGCCCCGCAGCGCCTCAAGGCCGGTGACGAAGTTGTCACCGCCGACAAGGTCGACGTGAAGCCGGGTAACAGCTCGCCGCTGCGGACGATGCCGATCGGCACGATCATCCACAATGTCGAGCTCAAGCCCGCCAAGGGTGGCCAGATCGCGCGTTCGGCTGGCGCCTATGCCCAGCTGGTCGGTCGTGACGCCGGTTACGCCCAGATCCGTCTGAACTCGGGCGAGCTGCGCATGGTGCTCGACACCTGCCTGGCCACCGTGGGCGCCGTGTCGAACCCGGACCACTCGAACCAGAACCTCGGCAAGGCCGGTCGCGTTCGCCACATGGGCCGTCGTCCTCACGTTCGTGGCGTCGCCATGAACCCGGTCGATCACCCCCACGGCGGCGGCGAAGGCCGTACCTCCGGCGGTCGTAACCCGGTGACCCCGGCCGGTAAGCCGACCAAGGGCGCCAAGACCCGCGTCAACAAGGCCACGGACAAATATATCATCCGTTCGCGCCACAAAGCGAAAAAGGGCCGCTAAGCCATGACCCGCTCCGTCTGGAAAGGCCCGTTTGTCGACGGGTACCTCCTGAAGAAAGCCGATGTCGCCCTGGCGTCGGGCCGCAAGGATGTGATCAAGACCTGGTCGCGTCGCTCGACCATCATGCCGCAGTTCGTCGGCCTGGTGTTTGGCGTGCACAACGGTCACAAGCACATCCCCGTCTCCGTGTCGGAAGACATGGTCGGCATGAAGTTCGGTGAGTTCGCACCCACCCGCAGCTTCCCCGGCCACGCCGCCGACAAGAAGGCGAAGAGGAAGTAGGCCATGAGCCAAGCTAAACAAGCTCGCCGCCTGCCGGCCAACGAGGCGATGTGCAAGGTTCGTACCCTGCGCACCAGCGCTCGCAAGCTGAACCTGGTCGCCCAGTCCATTCGTGGTCTGAACGTCCAGCGCGCTCTGAACGAGCTCGAATTCAGCCACAAGCGTATCGCTCAGGATGTCCGCAAGGCGCTGTACTCGGCCATTTCCAACGCCGAGAACAACCACAACCTCGACATCGACTCGCTGGTCGTCGCCGAGGCCTATGTGGGCAAGAATCTGGTTATGAAGCGCTTCTCGCCCCGCGCCCGCGGCCGTGCGACGCGCGTTGAAAAGCCGTTCTCCGAGATCACCATCGTGGTCCGCGAACTGGGTGAGGCCGCCTAATGGGTCAGAAAGTCAATCCAGTCGGGCTGCGGCTCGGCATCAATCGTACCTGGGACAGCCGTTGGTTCGCCGACGGCGCCCAGTACGGCAAGCTTCTTCATCAGGACCTCGCGGTCCGCACGATGCTGAAGAAGCGCCTGTATCTCGCCGGCGTGTCGCGCATCATCATCGAGCGTCCGCACAAGAAGTGCCGCGTCACGATCTATGCGGCGCGTCCCGGCGTGATCATCGGCAAGAAGGGCGCCGACATCGACAAGCTCCGCAAGGACCTGTCGGTGATGACCGAAGGCGAGGTTCACCTGAACATCGTCGAGATCCGCAAGCCCGAAACCGACGCCCAGCTGGTGGCCGAGTCCATCGCCCAGCAGCTTGAGCGCCGTATCGCCTTCCGTCGCGCCATGAAGCGGTCGATCCAATCGGCCGTTCGTCTTGGCGCCAAGGGCATCCGCATCAACGTGTCGGGTCGCCTCGGCGGCGCTGAAATCGCGCGGATGGAATGGTATCGCGAAGGTCGCGTGCCGCTCCACACCCTGCGTGCTGACATCGACTACGGTTTCGCGGAAGCCAAGACCACCTACGGCATCATCGGCGTGAAGACCTGGATCTTCAAAGGCGAAGTGCTGGACCACGACCCGATGGCGCTCGACAAGCGTCTCGCCACTGAATCCGGCCCGGCCGGCGAAGGTGGCGGACGCGAGCGCGGCGATCGTCCCGACCGGGGTGATCGCGGCCGTCGCGATCGGGGCTAAGGATAGAGCGCTATGCTGTCACCGAAAAAAACCAAGTTCCGCAAGCAGTTCAAGGGCCGTATCCACGGCACTTCGAAGGGCGGCACCCTGCTGAATTTCGGCTCCTACGGCCTCAAGGCCGTTGAGCCGGAGCGCATCACGGCGCGTCAGATCGAAGCGGCTCGCCGCGCGATCACTCGCCAGATGAAGCGTCAAGGCCGTGTCTGGATCCGTATCTTCCCCGACGTGCCGGTCACCGGCAAGCCGGCCGAAGTCCGGATGGGTAAGGGCAAGGGCGCCGTCGACCACTGGGCCGCTCGCGTGGCTCCGGGTCGCATCATGTTCGAAATCGACGGCGTGCCGGACGATGTCGCCCGCGAAGCGCTGCGCCTCGGCGCGGCCAAGCTGCCGATCCGTACCCGTGTCGTCACCCGCATCGACGCTGGTGCGGCTCTGGAGGCCGAAGCGGCATGACCAAGATTGCTGATATCCGGGGCATGACGCCTGACCAACTCGCCGAGCAGTTGCTCAGCCTCAAGAAGGAGCAGTTCAACCTGCGCTTCCAGGCCGCGACCGGTCAGGTGGAAAAGACCCACCGCGTTGGCGAGATCCGCAAGGACATCGCCCGCATCAAGACCGTGCTGCGCGCCAAGGCCGCGGCTTAAGGAGAACGATATGCCCAAGCGTATCCTCGAGGGTCTCGTCGTCTCCGATAAGGGCGACAAGACCGTAGTGGTCAAGGTTGAACGGACCATCGTTCACCCCTTGCTGAAGAAGATCGTGCGTCGGTCCAAGAAGTACCACGCACACGATGAGAGCAACTCGTACAAGGCTGGTGAAGTCGCCCGCATCGTCGAATGTGCTCCGAAGTCAAAGCTGAAGACCTGGGAAGTCCTTCCCAAGGTCTCGGCTTAATCTGGAAGGTTTGAACCATGATCCAGATGCAAACTAACCTGGAAGTCGCCGACAACTCCGGCGCTCGCCGGGTCATGTGCATCAAGGTGCTGGGTGGGGCGGGTCGCCGCTACGCCAGCGTCGGTGACGTGATCGTCGTGTCCGTGAAGGAAGCCATTCCTCGTGGCCGCGTGAAGAAGGGTGACGTGCTTCGCGCCGTCGTCGTTCGGGTCAACCAAGGCATGAAGCGCAAGGACGGGTCGCTGATCCGTTTTGACAAGAACGCCGCGGTCATCGTCAACAAGCAGAGCGAGCCGGTCGGCACGCGGATCTTCGGCCCGGTTCCTCGTGAACTGCGCGCGAAGAACCACATGAAGATCATCTCCCTCGCCCCCGAGGTGCTGTAATGGCTGCCAAGATCAAAAAGGGCGACCGCGTTGTCGTCCTGGCCGGCAAGGACAAGGGCAAGCAAGGCGCTGTGACCCAGGTCATCGTCAAGGCGAACCGGGTCCTGGTGCAAGGCGTGAACCTCGTTCAACGCCACACCAAGGCCACCCAAGCCGATCCGCAAGGCGGCATCAAGAGCAAGGAAGCCGCGCTGCACGTCTCGAACGTCGCCATCGTGGATTCCAACGGCAAACCCACCCGCGTCGGCTTCAAGGTTGAAGGCGACAAGAAGGTGCGTTTCGCCAAGACCACGGGCGAGGTGATCAATGGTTGATCAAGCTTACGAGCCGCGGCTGAAGTCCGAATATCGCGCGCGCATCCGCGCCGCTTTGAAGGAACAGTTCGCGTACACCAACGAAATGCAGATCCCCAAGCTGGACAAGATCGTCCTGAACATGGGCATCGGCGAAGCTGTGGCCGACTCCAAGAAGGCCCAGACCGCGCTGAAGGATCTGATGGCCATCGCTGGCCAGAAGCCGGTCCCCACGAAGGCCCGCAAGTCGATCGCCGGCTTCAAGCTGCGCGAAGGCATGGTGGTCGGCGCGAAGGTGACCCTCCGCAAGGACAAGATGTACGAGTTCCTCGACCGTCTGGTCACGATCGCGCTGCCGCGCGTGAAGGACTTCCGCGGTCTGAACGGCAAGAGCTTCGACGGTCGTGGCAACTACGCCATGGGCCTGAAGGAGCACCTGGTGTTCCCGGAAATCAACTATGACCAGATTGAACAGATCTGGGGCATGGACATCATCGTCTGCACCACTGCGAAGACCGATCAGGAAGCCAAGGCTCTCCTGAAGGAATTCCAGTTCCCGTTCACGAATTAAGAGCGGGCAGGGAAAAGCACCATGGCAAAGAAAAGCGCTGTAAATCGCAACCTCGCGGTCAAGGCCCTCGTCAAGCAGTATGCCAGCAAGCGCGTCGCGCTGAAGGCGATCGCCAATGACGAAAGCCTGCCGCTCGAAGAACGCTTCGAAGCCCGCCTGAAGCTCGCGAAGCTTCCGCGCAGCTCGTCCGCCGTTCGCATTCGTAACCGATGCGAAGTGACGGGCCGCCCGCGCGCCTATTATCGCAAGCTGAAGATGAGCCGGATTGCGCTCCGCGAGCTTGGCTCGTCGGGCCAGATCCCCGGCCTCGTCAAGTCGAGCTGGTGAGGACGATCAGATGTCGATGAACGATCCCCTGAGCGATATGATCGCTCGCATCAAGAACGCCGCCACGCGCAAGCGCGCCAAGGTCGCGACGCCAGCTTCGAAGCTGCGCGCCCGCGTCCTAGACGTGCTGGCCGACGAAGGCTACATCCGCGGTTATTCGCTCGTGGAAAAGCCCGGCGCGTTCCCCGAATTCGAGATCGAGCTCAAGTATTTTGACGGTGAGCCCGTGATCGCCGAAATCGCACGCGTGTCCAAGCCGGGCCGCCGCGTCTATTCGTCGATCAAGGACCTGAAGCCGATCAAGAACGGCCTTGGTATCTCGATCCTTTCGACGCCGAAGGGCGTCATGTCGGACTCCGCCGCCCGCGACGCTAATGTCGGTGGCGAAGTCCTCTGCCGCGTCTACTAGGCGCGGGAGGGAAAAAACATGTCACGGATCGGTAAGAAAGCCGTCGCGATTCCCTCGGGCGTGAATATCACGCTCGACGGGCAGACCGTCACGGTGAAGGGCCCCAAGGGTCAGCTCTCCTGGACCATCGCGGAAGAGGTCACCATCAGCCAGGAAGGTTCCGACCTTCTGCTGGTGGCCCGCGATGACAGCAAGCGCGCCAAGTCGATGTGGGGTCTGTCCCGCACGCTGGTCGCCAACATGGTGCAAGGCGTCACCACTGGCTTCGAGGAAACCCTCGAGCTGGTAGGCGTTGGTTATCGCGCCGCGATGAAGGGCGACGCGCTCTCCATCCAGCTCGGTTTCTCCCACGATGTGAACGTCGAGCCTCCGGCTGGCGTCACCTTCGCTGTGCCCAAGCAGACCGAAATCAAGATCGCCGGCGCTGACAAGCAGGCGGTCGGCGAGATTGCCGCGAAAATTCGCCGCATTCGTCCGCCCGAGCCCTACAAGGGTAAAGGCGTGCGGTATGCTGGCGAAAAGGTTCGCCGCAAGGAAGGCAAGAAGAAGTAAGCCATGGCGCTCTCACCTCGCGAATCCGCCGTGCGTCGTGCCCAACGCACCCGCACCCGCCTCAAGGCCCTGTCCAATGGTCGACCGCGTCTGTCGGTCTTCCGTTCGTCCAAGAACATCTACGCCCAGGTCATCGATGATGAACGCGGCGTGACCTTGGCCTCGGCTTCCACCCTCGAGGGGGAAGCCGCGACCAAGGGGGCGGACAGGGACGCGGCCGCCCTGGTCGGCAAGCTCGTCGCCGAACGCGCCATCGAAAAAGGCGTCAAGGACGTCGTCTTCGATCGCGGCGGCTATATATTCCACGGTCGGGTGAAAGCCCTGGCCGACGCCGCGCGCGAAGCCGGCCTGAATTTCTAAGGGAAATCACAGCATGGCTCGTGGTGATCAACAGCGTGGAGACGGCGGCCCCAATCGTGGCCGTCGCGACCGCAACGCCCCGGAAGAGCGGGCCGACAGCGACATCGTCGAAAAGCTCGTCCACATCAACCGCGTCGCCGCCACCGTTAAGGGCGGCCGTCGCTTCAGCTTCGCTGCTCTTATGGTCGTTGGCGACCAAAAGGGTCGCGTCGGGTTCGGTCATGGCAAGGCGCGTGAAGTGCCGGAAGCCATCCGCAAGGCGACCGAGGAAGCCAAGAAGACCATGGTTCGCGTTCCCCTGCGGGAATCGCGCACCTTGCACCACGACGGCTACGGCCGTTGGGGCGCTGGCAAGATCATGATGCGCGCCGCCCCTCCCGGCACGGGCGTCATCGCCGGTGGTCCGATGCGCGCGGTTCTCGAGACCCTGGGCGTCCAGGACGTCGTGGCCAAGTCGACGGGTTCCAGCAACCCGTACAACATGGTTCGCGCCACGTTCGAGGCCCTGAAGGTTCAATCGTCGCCTCGCCAGATCGCCGCCAAGCGCGGCAAGAAGGTTGGCGACATTCTCGGCCGCCGCGCCGACGGAGCCTCGGCTCCGGACGCCATCGAGGGCTAAGACATGGCTGAAGCAAAAACCGTCAAGGTTCGCCAAACCGGCAGCCCGATCCGTCGCAACGCCGTTCAGCGCGCCACGCTGACCGGCTTGGGTCTCAACAAGCTGGGACGCGAGTCCGAGTTGGAAGACACCCCTTCGGTTCGCGGCATGATCCGCAAGGTTGCGCACCTGCTGGAAATCGTCGAGTAGTTCTGCTACGAGACGTCGAAATCGCCACCCCGGTGAAAGCCGGGGTGGTTTTCGTTTGAAGATTCTATCGTTTGAAAGCCGAGTCCGGCCGCTGGCCGGGCGCAGATCTCCAAGGAGAGGCACACATGACCAAGCTTAATGAACTGGCTCCGGCCCCAGGTTCGACCAAGGGCCGCATGCGCGTCGGCCGCGGCCCGGGTTCGGGCAAGGGCAAGACCGCCGGTCGCGGCGTCAAGGGCCAGAAGGCCCGCTCGGGCGTCGCCATCGCCGGCTTCGAAGGCGGCCAGATGCCGTTGCACATGCGTATGCCTAAGCGCGGCTTCAACAACCCTTTCCGCCTCGACTTCGCCGAAGTGAACCTGTGGCGCCTGGAACAGGCCGTGGAAGCTGGCAAGTTTAAGGCCGGCGCCGAGCTTGGCGTCGCTGAACTGGTCGCGGCCGGCGTGATCCGTCGCGAACTGGACGGCGTGAAGTTGCTGGGCAAGGGCGAGATCAAGACCGCCCTCAAGCTGACCGTCTATTCGGCGACCGAAGCGGCCATCAAGGCCGTCGAAGCCGCTGGCGGTTCGGTGACCGTGACCAAGAAGGTCAAGGTTCAAGCCGAGGCCTAGAACCGTATGGTCATCCTGGACGTCCTTTCCGGGCGCCTGGGATCGCGGGGAGGGCAGGGCGGACGCCTTGCATAATTTCCTCGGTTTCCCATCGGGATGACAGAATAACGAGGCTCGCCGTGACATCACGGCGAGCCTCACCTATGTACGGCTCCGTACTTGGGTTTGGCCCGGATCGAATGATTCATTCCGATCCGCTGTCCGGCTCTGAATTATGCTTGGAGCGCACATGACCGCGGAAGCGGCGCGCGCTCTCGACGTGGGGATATGAATGGCCTCGGCCGCCGAACAACTCGCAGCCAACATGAACTTCGGGTCCTTCCAGAAGGCCACCGAACTTCACAAGCGCATCTGGTTCACGCTCATCGCCTTGATCGTTTATCGGCTCGGCACCTATGTGCCGATCCCGGGGATCAATCCGGAAGCCTTCGCCGCGGCCTTCGCCGGCCAGTCGAAGGGCATCTTGGGGATGTTCAACATGTTCTCGGGCGGCGCGGTTCAGCGCATGGCCGTGTTCTCGCTGAACGTCATGCCCTACATCAGCGCCTCGATCATCGTGCAGCTGATGGGCTCGGTGTATCCGCCGTGGGAAAAGCTGAAAAAGGAAGGCGGCGAAGCCGGCCGCAAGACCCTCAACCAGTACACTCGCTACCTGGCGGTCGTGCTGGCCGTGGTGCAGTCGTTCTCGATCGCTATCGGCTTGCAGAGCCAGGCTGGCATGGTGGTGGGCGGCATCGCCCCGGCGTTCTTCGTCGTCTCCACCGTTGTCGCCCTGACCGGCGGCACTCTGTTCCTGATGTGGCTGGGCGAGCAGATCACCAGCCGCGGCGTCGGCAACGGCGTCTCGCTGATCATTTTCACTGGCATTGTCTCGGCCCTGCCGCGCGCCGTGATCCAGATGTTCACCCAGGTTCAGACCGGGTCGATGTCGGGCTTCGCCTTGCTCGCCGTCGCCATCCTGGCCGTGGCGGTGATCTTCTTCATCGTCTTCGTCGAACGCTCTCAGCGCCGGATCCTGATCCATTACCCCAAGCGTCAGCAGGGTAACCGGATGATCGGTGGCGACACCTCGTTTATCCCGCTGAAGCTGAACACCGCCGGGGTGATCCCGCCGATCTTCGCCTCCAGCCTGTTGCTGCTGCCGACCACGGCCATGGGCTTCCTGGCCACCGCCAACCTGCCGAGCTGGGCCCAGTGGCTGCCGACCGCGGTCGGCGCCCTGCAGCACGGCCAGCCGCTGTTCATGGTGCTCTACGCCACCCTGATCATCTTCTTCTCGTTCTTCTACACCTCCGTGGTGTTCAACCCTGAGGAGACGGCCGAGAACCTGCGCAAGTACGGCGGCTTCATGCCGGGCATCCGTCCAGGCAAGCGCACGGCGGAATATCTGGACTACGTCCTGACCCGCTTGACCGTGATCGGCGCGGCCTACATCACCGCCGTCTGCGTGCTGCCGGAGCTGATGATGAACAGCATGGGCCCGACCAAGTTCACCTTGGGCGGCACCTCGATCCTGATCGTCGTGACCGTGACCATGGACACGGTCGCCCAGATTCAGTCGCATCTGCTGGCCCACCAGTACGAAGGTCTGATCAAGAAGTCGAAGTTGCGCGGCGGCAAGGGGCGCTAAGCCCCACCCCTAAAACGGGGCCGACGCGACGGAAGGCCAGAAAGCGGAAGCCGGTTTGTCACAAACCGGCTTCCGTTTTTGCTGAACCCACTCTAGGTCTGACGGACACGGGCGGCAGACTCGTGGACACGCGGGAAATGCATTGATGAACTTGATCCTGTTCGGGCCGCCTGCGGCGGGGAAGGGCACACAGGCCAAGCGCTTGGTCGAGGAGCGTGGCATGGTTCAGCTCTCAACCGGCGACATGCTGCGCGCCGCCATCGCCTCGGGCTCGGAGCTGGGCGTGGCGGTCAAGGACGTACTGGCCCGGGGCGCCCTGGTTCCCGACGACATCGTGATTGCCCTGATCGAGCAGCGCCTGCCAGAGGCGGAAGCCGCCGGTGGCGCCATCTTCGACGGTTTCCCCCGCACCGTGCCTCAGGCGCAGGCTCTGGACGCCATGCTGGCCAAGCGGGGCCAGAAGATCGACTCCGTTCTCCGACTCAAGGTAGACGAGCCGGCGCTCATCGCGCGGATCAGCAAGCGATTCGCCGAGCAGAGTCGCCCCGATGACAATCCGGAAGTGTTTGTGACGCGCCTGGCGGCCTACAACGCCCAGACTGCGCCGCTGCTTCCCTACTATCGCGAGCAAGGAAAGCTCACGGAACTGGATGGCATGGCTTCCGTGGAAACGGTCGCCGGCTCCATCGACGCCGCGCTTTCGGTCGTGGCTTAAGACTTCGTTGGAATCCTTTCATTCGATCGGATTCCGCCATTGACGGATGCGCAACTATCCCTATAACGGGGCGCTTCCGCGAAAGGGCGCGATCTGTGCGCGCCGGACTGGGTCGTAAGACCGGGCCGGGCGCGCCGTTCGCGTCTTTAGTGCGTGACTAGGAGAACATTAGACGTGGCCCGTATTGCAGGCGTCAACATTCCGACGAACAAGCGCGTTTTGATCGCGCTTCAGTATATTCATGGCATTGGCCAGAAGTCCGCTCGTGACATCGTCACGAAGGTGGGCATCGATGACGCCCGCCGGGTCAACCAGCTGACCGACGCCGAAGTGCTTTCGATCCGTGAAACGATCGACAAGGACTTCACCGTCGAAGGCGACCTGCGCCGCGAAAATTCGATGAACATCAAGCGCTTGATGGACCTGGCCTGCTATCGCGGCCTGCGTCACCGTAAGGGCCTGCCGGTCCGCGGTCAGCGCACCCACACCAATGCCCGCACCCGCAAGGGCCCGGCCAAGCCGATCGCCGGCAAGAAGAAGTAAGGCAGCCTGAACGATGGCCAAGGAACCGGCACGCGTTAAAAAGCGCGAACGCAAGAACATCACCTCGGGCGTGGCGCACGTGAACGCCTCGTTCAACAACACCATGATCACCATCACCGACGCTCAGGGAAACACTATTTCCTGGTCGAGCGCCGGCGCGATGGGCTTCAAGGGCTCGCGCAAGTCGACCCCGTATGCCGCTCAAATGGCTGCGGAAGACGCTGGCAAGAAGGCCGCTGAACACGGTGTGAAGACCCTCGAGGTCAACGTGTCGGGTCCGGGTTCGGGCCGTGAGTCCGCCCTGCGCGCCCTTCAGGCCGCCGGCATGACCATTACGACGATCCGCGACGTGACGCCGATTCCGCACAACGGCTGCCGTCCGCCCAAGCGTCGACGCGTCTAGTATTTTTACTATCCTATTCTCCATCGCCGGCTGCGAGATTCGCGGCCGGCGAGCCGCGTTCAAGGGATCGACCACGTGATCGAAAGAAACTGGAACGAGCTGATCCGTCCTGAGAAGCCGCAAATCGAGACTGGCGCCGACGCGACCCGCAAGGCTCGTATCGTGGCTGAGCCGCTCGAACGCGGCTTTGGCGTGACGCTCGGCAACGCTCTCCGCCGTGTCCTGCTATCCTCGCTGCAGGGCGCCGCCGTCACCGCCATTCAGATTGATGGTGTCGTGCACGAATTCTCCTCGCTCGAAGGCGTCCGCGAGGACGTCGTCGATATCGTTCTGAACATCAAGCAACTGGCCGTGCGCATGCACGCCGAGGGCCCGAAGCGCATGACGCTGCGCGCCACCGGCCCCGGCCCGGTGACCGCTGGTCAAATCGAAACGCCTTCGGACATCGAAATCCTGAACCCCGACCACGTCCTCTGCACTCTGGACGACGGCGCTTCGGTACGCATGGAGTTCACGGTCAACACCGGCAAGGGCTATGTCCCCGCCGAGAAGAACCGTCCGGAAGATGCGCCGATCGGCCTGATCGCCGTCGACGCCCTGTACTCGCCGGTCAAGCGCGTCGCCTACCGTGTCGAGCCCACCCGTCAAGGCCAGTCGCTCGACTATGACAAGCTGATCCTGGAAGTGGAAACCAACGGCGCCGTTACGCCGGTGGACGCGGTGGCCTACGCCGCCCGCATCCTGCAAGACCAGCTGCAGATCTTCATCACCTTCGAAGAGCCCAAGGCCAAGACCGCCGACGAGGCCAAGCCGGAACTGCCGTTTAACCCGGCGCTCCTGAAGAAGGTCGATGAGCTGGAACTGTCGGTTCGTTCGGCCAACTGCCTGAAGAACGACAACATCGTCTACATCGGCGACCTGATCCAGAAGACCGAAGCCGAGATGCTCCGCACCCCGAACTTCGGCCGCAAGTCCTTGAACGAAATCAAGGAAGTGCTGGCCGGCATGGGTCTGCACCTGGGCATGGACGTGCCAAACTGGCCGCCCGAAAACATCGAAGACCTGGCCAAGAAGTTCGAAGACCAGATCTAAGACCAAGTACGCGTATCGCGCCTAATCCGGGCCGCTCGTCATCCTTTCGGGATGGCGGGCGGCCTGGGCCTTTTGAAGCCGCAACAGCGGTGGAGGGTCCCGGCGCTTCGTTCTGACCCTGGCAGGGACACAGCTGGGATTGGTGACAATCAGCGCTCTTGATGCGCAACAGCGGGCCACGGCCCAGGAGACACTACAATGCGTCACGGTAAGGCTCACCGTAAGCTCGGTCGTACGTCCGCTCACCGCACCGCCATGTTCGCCAACATGTCGGCCTCGCTGATCAAGCACGAGCAGATCGTCACCACCCTGCCCAAGGCCAAGGAACTGCGTCCCTTCGTCGAAAAGCTGGTCACCCTGGCCAAGCGCGGCGACCTGCACGCCCGTCGTCAGGCCATCAGCATCGTTCGCGACGTCGAGCAGGTCCACAAGCTGTTCGCCGCCATCGGCCCGCGTTACCAGGAACGCCAGGGCGGCTATATCCGCGTCCTGAGGGCCGGCTTCCGCTACGGCGACAACGCGCCGCTGGCCGTCATCGAATTCGTCGACCGCGACGTCTCGGCCAAGGGCAAGGACTCCGGCCCGGTGTTCTCCAACGACTCCGACGACTAAATTCCAGCGCGAGCTGGACGGAAAAGGCCCCGGAGCGATCCAGGGCCTTTTTCGTATCCTCCCCGCTTCAACGCGACGTTTGGCCCTGCACGCTTAGCGTCGTGGTTGAGATTTTATTCACTTGGCTGGAGCAACCTTCGCCGGGGTGATCTGGGGAAGGTAGGGGATGAAAATCTCCGGTGCATGCGAGCTTTTGGCTGCGCATTGGCT
Organism: Caulobacter sp. DWP3-1-3b2; assembly: GCF_049896325.1. Lineage (NCBI taxonomy): Bacteria > Pseudomonadati > Pseudomonadota > Alphaproteobacteria > Caulobacterales > Caulobacteraceae > Caulobacter > Caulobacter sp. DWP3-1-3b2. The sequence continues at coordinate 160,715 of NZ_JAFCUB010000005.1, read as the reverse complement.
TTCGGCGTAGGCCTGGCGGGCGGCGTCGCCCTGTTCGCGATCGAGGGCCTGCGGGTCGGCGGGCCCTTGTTCAAGCAGATCGTCAACAACAAGGACATCGTCGCCGACATCTTGCCGCCGCCGCTCTATGTTGTCGAGGCCGACCTAGAGCATTTCCGGACCTGACTGCGTCAGGCCGTGAGCTCTAATCTTCTGTTTTGACGCATTTTTCTTCACGCGAACCGGAACCGCTTCGCTCGAAAAATGCTCTAGTGGCGACCAAGCTGGTGGCCCATTCCGAGACCGTGCAGGCAGCCACCGACAAGCTGGCGAACTGCGCAAGGATTACGGCAGCCGCCGCGATTACTGGACGAAAGCGTCGATCGACGCGGACATGCGCGACATGCTGGTCAACCAGTCCGCCGCCCCCGCCGCCGACTTCTGGCGCGTGATCGACCAGGAGATCCTGCCGGCCGTGCGGTGCGGCGACCTGGACTGCGCCCGCCAGGGCCTGGCCCGCGCCGACGCCGCCTACGAGGCCCATCGGGCCGTGATCGCCAAGGTCGTGGTGATGGCCAATCGAGACGCTCAGGCCGTCGAGCGGCCGCCGCTCGCCAGACCCGTCTGGCCTTCATGCTGCTGGGCGGGGCCGGCGTGTTGGTGCTGGCCGGGGTCGGCGGCGGCGTCGCACTTATGAGCCGCCGCATTGTCCAACCCATCGAGGCCATGACCGGCTTCGTGGTCCGGCTGGCGGCCGGGGACTATGAAAGCGCCGTGCCGTTCGCGGGACGGGGCGACGAGATCGGCGGTATGGCCACCTCGGTGGCGGTGTTCCGCGAGGCGATCGTCGAACGCCAGGCCGCCGAAGCGCGAATCGCCGCCGAACAGGCGCAAACCCAGTCCACCAAGGCCCAGCGCGACGCCGAACGTCAGGCCGAGGAAGCAGGCCGCCTTCAGGTCGTCGAAGCCTTGGGCGCTGCCGTGGCCCGGCTCTCGGCCGGCGACCTGACGGCGCGGCTGCAGACCGCGTTCCCGCAAGCCTATGAAGGTCTACGCGGCGATTTCAACCGGGCGATGGCGACTCTGGAGGGGGCGTTGGGCGAGGTGATCGGTGTGGCCAGCGTGCAGCGGTCTGGAGTGGGCGAAATTAGCGACGCCATCGAGAACCTGTCGGCGCGCACAGAGCGGCAGGCCGCCAGCCTGGCCGAGACGGCCTCGGCCCTGGGCGAGGTCAGCGCCAGCGTCAAGCGCACCGCCGAGGGGGCCAACGAGGCCAATGCGGCGGTGATCGACAGCCGGTCCGTGGCCCACCGCTCCAGCCAGGTCGTCGGCCGGGCCGCCGAGGCCATGGGTCAGATCGAAAGTTCCTCGGCCAAGGTCTCGCAGATCCTGGGCGTCATGGACGAGATCGCTTTCGAGACCAGCCTGCTGGCCCTGAACGCTGGCGTGGAAGCCGCGCGGGGCGCGCCGGCTGTTGCGCGGCTGGACCCGCGAGGATCAGCGGGCTGTCGATGCCCTGCTTCTCCAGGCGCCGCTACTTCCTGACCGAGCGCGATCCGGTCGGCCGTGCGCTGGTCCTCGACAGAAAGCGTTACGGACGCTTTCGGCGTTGCGCAGGCCGAGAGCCATAGGCCACACCCAGCGACAACCAGGGCCTGCTGCCACCGCGCGATAACCGAGATGCGTCCAAGCCCCATCGCTATTCCTTCGTCAGATCCTGCCGCTTGAACAGCATCACGGCGGCGCCAGCCAAGATCACCAGCCAGACCAGCAGCAGCAACAGTCCCAGACCCGCCGGACCAGCCTCGGGCCGCATGCCTGCCGGAGCGGCGACAAAGGTCTTCAGGGTGCGAGCGGCGTAGGCTGGGATCGCCAGGGCCTTCCAAGTGGTTTCCTGAGCCATGGTCGCCAGGGTGGACTGGACCACCACCACCACCAGGCCCGCCACGACCGCGCCCATGGTCGAACGCGTCACCACGCCGATCATGGCCGCCAAGGCGCCGACCAGGATCATTTGCAGCCACGTGATCAGGAACACGCCCGCGAACTGGCCCAGGACGTTTGAGCCTGCCGGCGGGCCGACCAGCGGCGCGGCGTTGACCGCGCTGCTGAACACTCCAGCAAGAACGGCCACGACTGCGGTGAGCAGCAAGCTCCAGGCGGCGGCTTCGGCGAAGACGATCAACTTGGCGGTCAGCAGGTTGAGGCGGCCGTTGCGCGGGGTCACCAGGCGCCAGGTCTCCCAGCGATAGTCGCCGGCGACGATGGCCGCCGCGCCGATCAGCAGGAATAGGGCGGTGACGGGCCCCGCCGCGCCCGCCACCGCGCCCAGGGTCCGGTTGGCCAGGTCGGTGGTCGCGCCAGGGATGGTGCGGTGGAAAGCGGCGCGCACGAAGATGTCGGTGGCCAGGCTAAACAACAGCGAAGCGAGGGGCACGAACAGGAAGCCCCAGAACACGCCGGTTCGGTCGCGGATCAGCCGGAAACGCTCGGCGGCGATGGCGTCAGCGAGCATCGGCGGCGTTCCCGGTCTTGAGGTCAGAGTCTTCCAGCGCGCCCAGATAGGCGCTCTCCAGATCGGCCTCGCGCCAGCGGACCTCGGTGATCTCGACGCCGGCCTCGACCAGGGCGCGGATCAGGGCGGGGGTCTCGGCGCGGGGCAGGTCGGCCAACACGGCGTCGGAACCGTCGGGCGCGCCACGATCGCCGAGCACGGCCAAGGCCTTGTCGATCGGCGTCACCGATAGCCGCAGCCGCGCGCGGCCGCCCGTTAGGCTTTCGACCGAGCCCTCCGAGGCCAGCCTACCCTTGGACAGGATCGCCACCCGGTCACAGACCCGGCGCACCTCGTCCAACTGGTGGCTGGCCAGTATAATGGTCACGCCCTCCCTGTCGGCCAGATCGCGGATCAGGGCCCGGATCTCCTGGATGCCGGCAGGGTCCATGCCGCTGGTCGGCTCGTCCAGGATCACGAGTTCAGGGCGGGTGAAGAAGGCCGCCGCCAGGCCCAGCCGCTGCTTCATGCCGACCGAGAAGCCGCCGGTCTTGCGGTCGGCCGCGCCGCCTAGGCCCACCCGCTCAAGCCAATACTCGATGTCGGCGCCCGCCGCGCCGCTTTCCAGCGCCAGCATCTTGAGGGTGTCGCGGGCGGTCAGATAGGGCGGATAGCGCGGGGTCTCGATCATCGCGCCGACCCGGCGCAGCGAGGCCGTGCCGCCGGCGCTGGCGCCGAACAGCTTCGCCGAGCCACTGGTGGGTCGCACCAGGCCCAAGGCGATGCGAAACAAGGTGCTCTTGCCCGCGCCGTTGGGACCCAGCACGCCGAACACGCCCCCGGCCGGGATGCTCAGCGACAGCCCGTCCAGGGCGCGCACCGCGCCATAGGTCTTGGTCAGGCCCTCGGCCTCCAGGGCGAAACTCATGGACAGCCGATTTCGGCGTTGGTCATGGCGGCGACTCCCTGCGACTCCCTGCGACACGCGAGGACTATGGCCGGGCGGAGCGGGCCCGCCAAGTTAAGTCGCGGTCATGCGTAGCGCCGTCACATGACTGAGCTATAGACCAAGGGGCTTGAGTTGGAGGCGCTTGATGTTCGCTGCTCGTCGTTGGTTCGCCCTGGTTCTGGCGCTGACGCTGGGCGCATGCGCGACGTCCGCGCCGTCGCCACCCAAGTCAGCCCTGACCATCCTGGTGTCACTCGACGGCTTTCGGCCCGACTATCTGGACCGGGGCGAGACCCCGACCCTGAGCGCCCTGGCCGCCGACGGCGTGCGCGGCGCGATGCGGCCGTCGTTTCCCAGCCTGACCTATCCGAACCACTACACGCTGATCACCGGCAAGCGCCCGGACCACAATGGCGTGGTCGACAACACCATGGAGGACGCCGAAATTCCCGGCGTCGCCTTCAAGATGTCGAACCATCAGGCGGTCAGTGACGGGCGTTGGTGGAGCCAGGCAACGCCGCTCTGGGTGACTGCCGAACGCCAGGGCGTTCACGCTGGCACGCTGTTCTGGCCTGGCTCGGAGTCGGAGATCGAGGGCGTTCGGCCCAGCCGCTGGCAGGTGTTCGACGAGAAGCTCGCCTCGAACGACAGGGTCGACACCCTGCTGTCCTGGATCGATTCCGACGCACCCGAGCTGGGCTTCACCACCCTCTATTTCGATGTCGTCGATACCCAGGGCCACCATTACGGCCCGGTCTCGCCGGAGGTGAACACCGCGATCGTCGAGGTGGACACGGCCGTGGCGCGCCTGGTGGCGGGCCTGAAGGTGAGGGGACTCTACGACACCACCAATATCGTCGTCGTCGCCGACCACGGCATGGCGCCCCAACCGTTGAGCAAGTTGGTTGATCTGGCGACGATCGTTGATCCCCCCAAGGTGCGCCTGGTCGGCACGGGATCGGTCGTCGGCGTTCGGCCGCTGGTCGGGCACGAGGCCGAGGTGCGCGCGGCACTGCTCAAGCCCATCCCCCACCTGACCTGCTGGGAGAAGGCCAAGATCCCGGCCCGTTTTGGTTACGGCGCCAATCCCCGTGTTCAACCGATCGTCTGCCTGGCCGAAAAGGGCTGGTACTTCACCACCGCGACCTCGATCAAGAAACGCTGGGAGGAGCATCCGCGCGACGGCGGCGCGCATGGTTACGATCCTGCCGACTCCGACATGCGCGCGGTGTTCGTCGCCCACGGCCCAGCCTTCCGGCCCGGCGTGGTCCTGCCGGTGTTCGACAATGTCGCTGTCTATCCGTTGCTGACGCGCTTGATCGGCGTTCGGGGCGAGAAGGGCGATGGGCGGATCTGGCCGATCGGGCCGGCGCTGCGCTAGAGCATTTTTCGAGCGAAGTGGTTCCGGTTCGCGTGAAGAAAAATGCGTCAAAACAAAATATTAGAGCTCACGGCCTGACGCAGTCAGGTCGGGAAATGCTCTAGGCGCGCCAGCCGACCTGTCGATAAACCCCCTTACTCACATAGTTGCGATATCTGTTAAATATTGCGGATATTCGCAATGGAGCTTCGCCTGATCCGCAACGGTCTCACCTCGGCCCTGTGCTATCGAGATCCCAATTCCGCGCTCAAATTCCTGGAGGCGGCGTTCGGCTCCGACCTGGTGACGCTGATTGGGGACGCCGAGGGCGACCTCGCCTATTCGGAGATGAAATTCGGCGACAGCCCGTGATGATTGGGACCGAGTGGACCGAGAAGCATCGCAGTCCGGCCTCGATCGACGGCCGCAACACCCAAACCGTCCACATCCACTTGGAGGGCGCCATTCTTGGCGTCCGCTAGGCTGCAGGTGCTCATTGGACCTCCGTATGGCTATCAAGATAGCCATATTTTTCTGACGGCAAGATGGCGCTAGCGACCGCTAATTTTCGAGCGGTCTTGCCTCTCACCGCACCGACGTCCAAGGCCGGCTTAGCAGCACCGCGCAGTTGATCAGGCCGACCAGGCTGTAGGTTTGCGGATAGTTGCCCCACAGCTCGCCGTCCGCGAAGCCGATGTCCTCCGACAGCAGGCCGGCGGTGGTGCGGCGCGCCAGCATCTCATCGAACAGCGCCCGCGCCTCCTCGATGCGACCGGCCAGGTACAGGGCCTCGACCAGCCAGAACGTGCAGATGTTGAACGCAGTCTGCGGGGCGCCGAAGTCGTCGGGGATGGCGTAGCGCAGCAGGTAGGAGCCCTTGCGCAGGCCCGCCTCGACGGCCTCGACGGTGGCGACATTGCGCGGGTCATTGGCCTCGAGAAAGCGCAGATCGACCAACTGCAGCAGGCTGGCGTCCAGTTCGTCGCCCTCGAAGGTGGCGGCGAAGCGACCGAGTTCCTCATTCCAGGCGCGTTTGTCGATGGTGGCGCGGACCTGGGCGGCGCGGGCATTCCAGAAGTCGGCCCGGTCGGCCAGGCCGAGCTTGGCGGCGGCGTTGCCCAGCCTGTCGCAGGCCGCCCAGCACATCACCGCCGAATAGGTGTGGACATTGGCCCGGCCGCGGAACTCCCACAGGCTGGCGTCCGGCTGGTCGTGAAGCTGGAAAGCCCGTTCGCCCACCGGCTCCAGGTTCTTGAAGTCCTCGACCGTTCCGGGTCGCAAAAGGCGCTCATCGAAGAAGGCCTGGGTGGAGGACAGGATGATCTGGCCATAGACGTCGTGCTGCTGGTGCTCGAAGGCCTGGTTGCCGATGCGCACCGGCCCCATGCCGCGATAGCCGGGCAGGTCGGGGGCGAAGCGCTCGGTCAGTTGCGGCTCGAAGCCCACGCCGAACAGCGGCTGGATATGGCCGCCGTCGGCGCGGTCGACGATGTTGCGCAGATAGCCCAGATAGTTCTCCAGAATGTCGACCGCGCCCAGGCGGTTCAGGGCCTGAACCACGTAATAGGCGTCGCGCATCCAGCAGTAGCGGTAGTCCCAATTGCGACCACTGTTGGCATGTTCGGGGATCGAGGTGGTCATGGCCGCGACGATCGCGCCGGTCTCCTCGTGGGTGCAGAGCTTCAAGGTGATGGCCGCGCGGATCACCGCGCTCTGGTAGTCGAGCGGCACGGCGAGGCCACGCACCCATTCCAGCCAATATTCTTCGGTCTGTTGCAGCATGCGGGTGCAGGTGGCCCCGATATCGGCGTTGAACCCCTCGTCGGCGCCCAGGAACATGGCGATCGGCTGTTCCAGACGGAAGGTGCGCTCTTCCAGAATGTGCGACACCGGCACGTCGGTGGTCAGACGCAGGGTCATGTCCGAGCCGAGGTAGCGAATGTGGTTGGAGCCGTTCGTATGCTCGGCGAGCTTGGCGCCCCACTCGGCGGTGGGGCGGGCCCGCAAAGTAATGCGGCAGACGCCACTGATTGGCCGGACCAGACGGATGAACGCGGTAGGGCGGAAGATTCGACCGAATTGGCGATAACGGGGTGCGAAGTCGAGAATCTCCAGGCTGGCGCCGTCGGCGTCGGTGATCACCGTGCGCAGGATCGGGGTGTTGCGCAGATAGGCCTGGTCGATGGTTTGCTTGCCCTCGACCGCGACCTCCCACGTCCCCTGCGCGGCGGGATCTTCAGGCTCCAGACCGCCCAGCAGGCTACTGAACACCGGATCGGAATCGACGCGCGGCATGCAGGTCCAGACGAAGCGGCCGCCGCGGTCGATCAGGGCGTTGACCGCGCAGTTGCCGATCGGGAAAAGGTCAAGGGTTTGGGGCATGGGGGCCTCGTTATGCTGGTTTCTTGTTTCCGTTTTCCCGACGAAAATGGTCGGGACCCAGACTCGTCAGGAGTCTCTCGCGGGCTTTCCTGCACCCGGCTTTTTCCGGAGGATACTGACTTCGGGTCATCGCCGGATGAGCAGTGGTACGGTCGAACCTTTGCCGACATGGGCCGCGACGCGCGGTCCGTTGTGTTCGAAACTGATATCGGTCAGGGCGTCGCCGACGCCAAGGCCGCCGATGGTCAGGTGATCGATGCCGATGGGCAGGCGCGGATCGGTGAGGTGCACCTCATTCTTCCAGCCGTCTACGGTGATCCCCAGGCACGCCTGCAGCATCATGAAGGCCGAGCCAGCCGCCCAAGCCTGGGGCAGGCAGGCCACCGGATAGGCCACGGGCGGCTCGCCCGGCTGGCGTGGGAAACCGCAGAACAGCTCGGGCAGCCGCATTTCATAGTGGGCTGCTGTTTCGAACAGGCCCGAGGTCATCTGCACCACCCCGTCGCGATGGCCGTAGCGCGCCAGGCCCATGGCGCAAATCGCGGTATCGTGCGGCCAGACCGAACCGTTGTGGTAGCTCATCGGGTTAAATCGCGGTTCGCCTTGGGCCAGGGTCCGCACGCCGAAACCGTTGTGGAAGGCCGCCGACAGCAGAGTGTCGGCCACCTTCTTGGCGCGGTCGGGCGAGGGCAGGCCGCAGAACAGCAGGTGGCCGGGGTTGGAGCCCTTGACCCGGCAGGGCTTGCCGTGACCGTCGATGGCCATGGCGTAGAAGCCCTTGTCCTCCATCCAGAACTTGTCCTCGACCTGTTGGCGCAGATGCTCGGCCTTGGCTCGCCAACGTTCGGCGTTCTGCGGATCGCCGCGCCGCTCGGCCAGGTCCGCCATGCCCTTGAAAGCGGCGAAGGCGTAGCCCTGGACCTCGACGACGGCGATCGGGCCGTCGGGAAATTTGCCGTCCTCGTGGAAGACGCTGTCCTCGCTGTCCTTCCAGTTCTGGTTGGACAAACCGGAGTCCAGGCCCCTGGCGTAGTCGATCAGGCCGTCGCCGTCGCTGTCGCCGAAGTGCTCGATCCAGGCGATGGCTGCCGTCAGCGGCGTCCACAAATTCTCGATGAAGGTCAGGTCGCCCGTACGTTCGGCATAGGCGCAGGCCAGGGCCACGAACAGCGGCGTGGTGTCGACCCCGCCGTAATAGCGGCCGAACGGCAACTCGCCGAGCGCGGTCATCTCGCCCTTGCGGGTCTCGTGCATTATCTTGCCCGGTGCGCTGTCGCGGAAGGCGCTGACCTCCAAGGCCTGGTGTTCGGCCAGATAGCCCAGCACGCCCTTGGCCAGGCCCGGCTCGATCCACAGCACCTGCCAGGCGGTGATGATTGCGTCGCGGCCGAACGGCGTCGAGAACCAGGGAATGCCGGCATAGGGATAGGGGCCGGTCGCGAACTCGGTGGTCAACAGGGCCAGATCCGCCCGAGACTTTTCCAGCCAGTCGTTGAAGAGCCGGCCCGAGCTGTGCAGCCGCGCCCCCCGCCGCCGCCGCTTGCGCATATCGACCCGGGCCCGAGCGGCGGCGTCGCGCCAACGCTCGCGGGTCGGCGGGTGGTCCGGCTTCACCCCGACCTCGATATGGAGATCGAAATGGGTTTCCGGCGTCAGCATGAACATGAAGTCGGCGCGTTGCGGACCCAGGCGGCCCGGCGGATCGGAAAATGAAACCACGCTGGTGCGACGCACCCCGTCCAGCCCATCATAAGCGTAGGTGACGCTGCGCCCGTCCATCTCCGCTGGCAAAACGCGGCCACGGCCCGCGGGGCGCTTGGACCCGCGCACTTCGAACATGTCGTGGAAGTCGGCGTCGTACTCGAGGCCGACGGGCAGGATCACCATGTCGCGGCTGTAGTTGACGAAGCGCAGGCGCTCATAGAGCCGTTGGTCCCACAGGAACCGCTTGCGCTCGACATGGATGGCGCCATGCGGCGCCGCCGCGCCGCCCAAGGCGGGCAGGGGCTCGTTGGTCGAGTGCGAGGTGAAGAACACATTGTCCTGCGAAACGGACGCGCTCAGCAGGGCCGGCGAACGGTTGCCCAGCAGCAGGCGCAGCTTGGACAGCAGGCGCGTGTCGTCATGAAAGAGTCCATCGGCCGCGCCCATAACGTCGCCGAAGGCGTCGGCCACCAAGAAGGTGTCCTTGTCCTTTAAGGCGAAAAGGTTGGAGGGCGACCGGGGTTCGCCCGTCTCGCCCTGTTCAACCGAGCCCGTGGGGGCGTCCGGCGTCATATCATCCATGAACTTGGCCTCTTGCGCTGAGGTCCCTCGAAAGCCCGCCGCGCCGCGATGATGCGGCGGGCGGGTTGGCGAGTCCTAAAACCTGATCGTGTCGCGGACGGGGCGTTCCCGGAGCCGCGATGCTCAGGCGCTTTGAGCCAGCGTCAAGCGCTTCGGCGCGGTCGCTTTTTCGAGATGAGCGTAGATGTCCAGATAGCGGTTCGCCATCGCGATGGCCGAGAACCGCTCTTCAAAGCGCTGGCGAACGCCGAAACGATCGATTTCACCCACGCGTCGCACGGCTTCAACGGCGCCGTCCTCATCTGTGACGATGAAACCGGTCCGGCCATTCTCGATCACCTCTGGAACCGAGCCGCAGTCGTAGGCGATGACTGGGGTGCCGCAGGCCATGGCCTCGATCATCACCAGGCCGAAGGGTTCGGGCCAGGCGATGGGGAACAGCAAAGCGTCAGCCTTGCCGAGGAATTCCGATTTTTGATGATCGCCGATCTCTCCCACGAACTCGATCAGCGGATCATCGAGCAGGTGCTCGATTTCGGCGTGGAAATAGGCGCGATCGGCCGCGTCGATCTTGGCGGCGATCTTCAGTTTCTTGCCGAGGCGCTTGGCGATGGCGATGGCGCGGTCAGGACCCTTCTCGGGCGAAATGCGCCCGAGGAACGCCAGGTAGCCGTCAGGCTTAGCGTTGAAGTCGTAGACCTCGGCGGCCATGCCGTGCAGCACCGTCCCGGCCCAATTCGCAAAGGGCAGCGGGCGGCGCTGGTCGTCGGAGATGGAGATCAGCGGATATTGGGTCCAGCGGCGATAGACGCCAGGCAGATCCTTCAGATCCAGGCGGCCGTGCAGGGTGGTCAGGGTCTTGGCCGCCATCTCCTCGAACATCGGGAACTGGACCATGTCGGTGTGGAAGTGGATGACGTCGAAGCGGTGCGCCTGGCGCTTGACCTCCGCCAGCATGGACATGTGGGCGGCCAGATCTGACTTCAGCGGCGCGGGGTCGAGGCGGATGGCCTGATCGCGCACGGCCACCAATTCTGCCTTGGTCTTGGCGTCGCTGGAGGCGAACAGGGTGACCTCGTGGCCCAGATCGACCAGGGCGTCGGTCAGATGCGCCACGACGCGTTCCGTGCCGCCATAGAAGCGCGGCGGAACAGCTTCGTACAGGGGGGGCACCTGGGCGATCTTCATGGGTTGAAGTCCTGAAACTCGAAGGGCGCGTTCGCGCGCCCCGACGCCGGAAGAAACCGCCAGTGTGGCCGTTAGGTTCCGCAACGAAAATAAAGAACCTTAAGCGGTTTGAACCGTTCGCCTTCCGCGCTACTTGCGTTGACGCGCGAGCGACGTGACGGCCATTTGAGTGTACGCGGACTGGCCGCGTACGAGCGTGCGGCGAGACCTTTTGACGGTGATCAAGACCTGGACCAAACGTGACGCACTGCTTGGCGGCGCGCTTTCCTTCATGACGCTTGGCGCGGTCGGCGCCCAGGTTCAGAACGCGCCGCTCGTTCTAGGGCCGCCACAGCCGTTGAGCTTCGCGCCTGTTCCGACCAGCGTGGTCTTACGGCCCGATCAAGCCGATATGCTGGTGCGGACCCTGGCCCAGGCGCCAAGCCATGGTTTCGAACCCACCGCCTTCTCGCCGGACTCCATCGTGCCGATGCTGGGCGCGCGGGATACCGGCACGCGCCAGGTCGGCCAGACCCAGTTGATCGCTCTGACCCTGCGCTATGCCCGCGCCGTGCACTCCGGCCGGTTGGCGCCCGAGGCGTTCCTGAATAACTGGGGCCTGCGTCCCTTGCCGTACGATCCCGGTGCGGACTTCGTCCAGGCCGCCGCGCAGGATCGCCTGGGTCCGTGGCTCGATGGCCTGCCGCCGCCCTACACTGGCTATCAGACCCTGCGTAAAGGCCTGGTGACCTATCGCGAGATCGCCATGCGAGGCGGTTGGGGGATGGTTCCCGGGGGCGCGCCGCTGAAGCTGGGGGCGACCAATGATCCGCGCATCGCCGCGCTGGAGGCCCGGCTGGCCGTTGAAGACTCGACCATAGCCGTCGACTCGGCCCCGGTGTTCGACGAGGCTTTGCAACAGGCGCTGATGCGCGCCCAGAAGCGCTTTGGCCTCAATCCCGATGGCGGCCTCGGCCCTGCAACGCTAGCGGCGCTGAACCTACCCGTCGAGCGCCGGATCGATCAGATCCTGGCCAATATGGAACGCTGGCGCTGGCTGCCGCAGCAACTGCCGGCCGACCGGATCCAGGTCAATATCGCAGCTGCGGTGATGAGCGTCTTCCATGACGACGCCCCGACCCTGACCATGCGCGCGGTGACCGGCCGTCCAGGCGACGAGACGCCAATGCTGTCCTCGACCGTCACCTCCATCGTGCTGAACCCGCCCTGGAACGTGCCGTCCTCGATCGCCACCAAGGAGCTATGGCCCAAGCAGCGGGCCAACCCGAGCTATTTCGCCAACAACGACTTCATTGTCATTCCCACCGGCGACGGCGGCTCGCGCCTGCAGCAGAAGGCCGGCCCCAAGGCGGCTTTGGGCTTGGTAAAATTCGACTTCGCCAACCCTTACGGCGTCTACCTGCACGACACCCCCAGCCGCGCGCGGTTCTCCAGCTTCAGCCGTTTGGCCAGCCACGGGTGCGTTCGTCTGGAGAAGCCGATCCCTCTGGCCAAACAGCTGCTGGGCAGTGATCCGGCCTGGAGTCCTGAGGTGGTCGACGCGACTATCGCGGCCGGCAAGACCGTCCGCGCGCCCCTAGCTCAACCAATCGCCGTATTTCTGCTCTACTGGACGGCCTATGTGACGCCAGACGGGCAAGTGAACTTCCGCGATGATCCCTATGGCTGGGATAGGGTGCTGGTGCAGCGTATTGCCGCATCCGGAACCGGCTCAGCTTGACCCCAGGGCGCGCTTAGGGCCTCTTCCCCGTCACGAGCCTTTTCAGTTCCGAAAGGACTCGTGCGTTCTAATGTCTGCTTGAGGATCGCCAAGTACGGAGATCCAGCCTTCCGGCAATCTCGCAGGGTCAGTCCGGGGAAGCGTATCATGATCGATCGACGCAAGCTTTTGGGGCTTGGTTTCGGTGTGCTCGGCGCGAGCGCGGTAGGGCCCATGGCGGCGTTCGCCCAGGCCAAACTTTCTGCCGCTGATTTGATCGGCGACTTGCTGATGCGCCAGTCGCAAATGTCCGAGGGCTTGCCGCCCGAGGGTCTGGCTGACGTCGCGCCGGCTCCGGCCGCGTCCTATGGTCCTCCTTCAAATGCGCAACGCTGGCTGAAGTTGCGCAACATTCACACTGAGGAAAAACTCGAGGCGGTCTATTTCGAAAAGGGCGAGTACGTGCCCGACGCCGTCGAGGCCCTGGACAAGGTGCTGCGCGACTATCGCACCGGCGACGTCCACCCGATGAACCCCCGCCTGTTCGACACCCTGGCCGATGTCGCCCAGAAGACCAATACCAAAGCCCACTACCAGGTCATCTCGGGTTACCGGTCCCCCAAGACCAACGCCATGTTGCATGAACGCAGCGGTGAGGTCGCCAAACGCAGCCTGCACATGGACGGCAAGGCGATTGATATCTATCTGGAGGACGTCGCTTTGGATCGCGTTCGGGCCGCGGCCCTGGATCTCGGACGGGGCGGTGTGGGTTATTACCCCGACAGTAAATTCGTCCACCTCGACGTCGGACCTGTCCGGCGTTGGGTCGGCTCCTAGGCGGGGCCGCAGATCAGAGGAAAGACCCGGATGGCCAAGACCGAACGCAAGAGCAACCCGTTCGGATGGATCCTTCTGGGAGCCTTGGTCGGGGCCGTGGCCACGGCCGGCGTACTGCTGATGGCCAGTTCCATGAATATGGATGGCGGCTATGAAGATGGGCCGACGGAAATCCGCACGGAGGCCGACGATGCTGCTGCAGCGGCCGCTCGCCCCCTGCCGGTGACCACCGCTCCGCACGCTGAGCCGCCGCCGGTGGCGACCGTTGCGGCCCAGGCGACCGCCGGTCTTCCCGCCGCCCCGGTCGACGCCCAGATGGCTGATGACGCCGCCGCCGCAGGTATGACGTCGCGGGCGCCTTCCGAGCAGCCTACGAACTAATTCGCGCTGGTCATGCGCAATGGAAAACGGCCCCGGATCGCTCCGGGGCCGTTTCCGTGTTCTTGAACGAAAGCCTTACGACCTCGGCGCTGCCATCGGCGTCAGCTTGCCGGCGGCGGCTTTCTGGGCTTCGTGCTGGGCCGGGGGTAGGGGGATCAGACCGCGGCCCTGCAGGTAGCCGCCCCGGCCACTGGCGGAGTCGGAGACCAATTCAGCGATGAATTCCTTCAGGCCTGGGGTCACGCCCACCTGGTCCTTCTTGACGTAGACGTAGAGCGAGCGCGCCAGCGGGTACTGGCCGCTGGCGATCGTCTGTGCCGAGGGCTTCACGCCGTTGACGCTGGCGGCCTTGATGCGGTTGGCGTTTTCTTCGAGGAAGCTGTAGCCGAAGACGCCTAGCGCGCCCGGGGTCTTCTCGATGGTGCCGACAATGGCGTTGTCGTTCTCGCCGGCATCCACCCAGGGGCCGTCGGTGCGCAGCGGGTCGATCTTGGCCTTGAAGGCCTTTTCGTCGGCGTCATGCAGTTTCTTGGCGGTCGGGAACGCCTTGGCGCCGTTTTCGATGGCCAGTTCCACGAAGGCGTCGCGGGTGCCCGAGGTGGGCGGCGGGCCGTAGACCAGGATGCGGTTGGCCGGCAGGCCCGCGCCGATGTCTTTCCAAGATTTGTAGGGATTGGCCACGAATTGGCCGCCGCGCAGGGCGTTTTGGGCCAGGCCCAGATACAGGTGCTCGACCTTGAAATTGTAGTCGGGGGCTTGCTTGTCCATGGCCACGACGATGCCGTCGAAACCGATCTTTAGCTCGACGATGTTGTTGACGCCGGCGGCCTTGCAGGCGGCGAATTCGGACTTCTTCATCGGGCGCGAGGCGTTGGCGATGTCGGGGAACTTTTCGCCCATGCCGCCGCAGAACATCTTGATGCCGCCGCCGGTGCCCAGGCTTTCGACCTTGGGCGCTTTTTTGCCGGTCTTCTTGGCGAAGTTCTCGGCGGTGCGGGTGGAGAACGGGAACACGGTCGATGAGCCGGCGGCCCAGACATAGTCGCGAGCGGCGTGGGCGCTGGTCGCCCCAGTGAGCAAGGCGAGCGCCGCAGTGGCGCCGAGCAGGGTTTTCATGGGCGAGATCCTGTTGCTTGGGGTCTGAAGAACTTGGCGGCGAACCACACACCCCGTCTTAACCAGAACGCGGCCGTGACGATCAAGTGCCGTCTATTTTTGTCAAAGTTTCGCGACGGTGTGGCGCCACGCATCATTGTCGGCCGAACGTTCCGTGTGCGGCGACATCGCCCTCTTGCTAAAGCGGGTACGTCAGCGATCGCTTTTGGCGGCGCCTTGTGCGCGGAGGATCAAGTATCTTGACCTTCGCCGTGCGCAACACCCCATCGACTGGGCAAGAACCGAGCGACAAGGACATTTCCTTCAAAATGTCAGAGGACGATCCGGCCAGAACGGCGAGGAGGGGTGATGCTGGGTCTCAAGAGGCGTCGTCCTGGGGATATCACCGCGGGTGATGGGCGCGACCGCCTTGAACGAGGACGTCATGTCGAACCAACGGCTTTTGATGGCGGGATCTTCCGCCGCTGTGCTGCTCGCCCTCTCGACCGTGGCCGCGTCGAGCCATGCCTTCGCAGCGGACACCGCTCCGGCTGATCCCTCGACCTCGGTCGATGAGATCATCGTCAAGGCGCGAGACAAGGCCGGTCTGCTGGAAACCAGACCCAACAATACGGTCTTTGGTCTGGACAAGCCGTTGCTGGAGACCCCGCGCTCGGCCAGCTTCGTCAGCGACACCACGCTGCAGCGCTATGGCATCCAGACCATCGACGGCCTGACCAAGGTCTCGCCCGGCGCCTACACCGCCAGCTTCTACGGCGTGCCGGGCGCACTCAACATCCGCGGCACTCTGGCCGAGAACTATTTCCGCGGCTTCAAGCGCATCGAAAACCGCGGCACCTATTCGACACCGATCGGCGCGGCCGACCAGATCCAGATCGTCCGCGGTCCGCCCACCCCGATCTATGGCTCGGGCAAGGTGGGCGGCATGCTCAACTTCATCCCAAAGTCCGGGAAGAATGAGGGCGGCTATCTGAGCGAACCGACCGCCGAGGTCACGGCGACCTACGGCTCGTACAACAAGAAGAACGCCACCGCCCAGCTTGGCCTGCCGGTGAACTTCGGCCCGGTGACCGGCGGCGTCTATGCTTATGGCGAGGTCGAGGACAGCCACAGCTTCTACAAGGGCATCTATCCGCGCCGCCAGACCGGCGAAATCTCGGCCGACTTCGAGCTGGGTAACGGCTGGAGCACGGCCTTTGGCGGCATGAAGTACCATTCCGACGGCGACGTGCAGACCGCTGGCTGGAACCGCCTGACCAGAACCTGATCAACAATCAGACCTACACGACGGGCCGCGACACCACGCTGAAGGATAGCGACGGCAACGGCCGAATGACCCTGAACGAAATCAGCGGCAACAGCGCCAACCCCTACTATTACGACCCCACCTTCAACCCGCTCTACATCCCCTATTACAACTTCTATAACACCAACGCCGCGCATATCCTGGACACCGGCCTGGGCACGACCAAGCTGTCACCGCGCACGGTCTATATCAGCCCGGCCGACTTTTCGAAGACTGACACCAACACCCTATATTTCGACCTCGCCAAGGACTTATCGCCGACCAGCGCGATCAAGGCGCAGCTGTTCAATGACGACCAAGAGAACAAACGCTTCGTTTCCTATGGCTACCCTTCCTGGGTCGACAGCCAGGTCTGGGAAGCTCGCCTGACCTACAACTTCGCCAACGACTTCATGGACGGCCTGGTGAAGGCCAAGTCGTTCATCGGCGCCTCATACCGCGACTTCTCGGGCCGTCGGCGCGAGAGCTACAACAGCGGCGTGATCGCCCTCGATCGTCGCGACATCGCCCACGGCGCCACGGCCGCCGACATCATCGACAGCCCGTTCACCACCGAGACCGGCGCGGGCGTGCTGGGCTTGGCCTGGGAGAACGACAACAAGACCGACTGGACCCAGCAGGGCGTGTTCTTCACCACCGACATCCTGATCGGCGACAAGCTGAACCTGATGCTGGGTGGTCGCTATGACGACTACGACGTCACCTCGCACGACACTGGCGTGCTTAGCTACCAGGCGTCGGGCGAGCAGAAGGCCAGCAAGGGCAAGGGCACCTATACCGCCAGCGCCACCTACAAGCTGCCGGCCGGCCTGATGCCCTACATCACCTACGCCAAGGCCTCGGCCCTGGAGATGAGCCAGGCGGGCGACGTGGCCGCAAGCCTGGTGGCCGATCCCAGCGACGCCTGGCTGTCGGATAGCGACCTCGCCGAGGCCGGCGTGAAGTTCCAGTGGTTCCAGGGCACCTTGGTCGGGTCGCTGGCCGGCTATCGCCAGAACCGCACCCAACTGACCGGCATCAGCGGCACTCCGACCGGCACCCGCGCCAAGGGCGTCGAGCTGGAAGTCCGCTGGCTGGCCAGCGAGAACTTCAGCTTCACCTTCCCGGGCAACAGCCAGCACACCACGGTAAAGGGGCCGGACACCTCGTTCCAGTATATCCCGGCCTATACCGCCGGTGTCCCAGGGTCGCAGGCGTTCGGCGGCACCTATGTGGTCTGGAGCTTTGGCGGGCCGAGCGGTCTGCCCGGCAGGGGCGGGGACTATGACTACACCCTGATCCCGAAATCGGTGGTCAGCCTGCACGGCGCCTATACCAGCGACGACTACGACTGGGGCAAGGTCGGCGGCACGTTGGGCGTCACCCATGTGACCAAGACGGCCGGCACAGTGCAGAACGCCGTGACCTATCCGGCCTATTACGTCGCCAGCGCCTCGGCCTATTACGAATATGGTCCGTACACGGTGACAGGCAACATCGATAACCTGTTCGACAAGCTCTACTTCACGCCCGACGCCGACAGCTACGCCAACCTCGGCGCGCTGCCCAGCAAGGGCCGTGAGTGGCGCGTGACCCTGGCCCGCAAGTTCTAGTTCCCACTTTCCCCGCCGCCTCGATCGGGCGGCGGGGACTCGCTTAAGCATGGAGGCTCGCACGCCCATGTCGACGACGATCCCGTGGAGGTCCTGGCTGCTGCTCAGCGCGCTGAGCCTGCTGCTGTTCCTGATCACCGCCTCGACCTTTTCGTCGCTGGGGGTCGTGCTGCCGGCGATGATCAAGGAGCAGGGCTGGGGCTTTGGTCCCGCCTTCCTGGGCTTCACCTTCCTCGGCGCGTTCTGCGGGGCCTCGTCCAAGCTGCCGGCCATGCTGATCCGCAAGATCGGGGTGCGTGGCACCATCATCGCCGGCTCGGCGGTAATGGTGGCGGGATTTGCCTGCCTCGCCGCCTCACCGGGCCTGACCGTTTATCTTGTCGGCACGGCGCTGTTGGGCGTGGGCTACCAGATGATGGCCCTGATCCCCGGCACCCACGTGCTGTCGATGCTGTTCAAGAAGCGCGCCCTGCCATTCGGAATCTATTTCACCATCGGTTCGCTGGGCGGCGTCGTCGGTCCGTGGATGGCGGTGGAAGGCATGAACCTGGCCCATGGCGGCTGGCGTCCCTACTGGTGGGCCCGGGCCGTCGCTTCGGTGGTGGTCGGCGCCCTGTGCGCGGCCTTGGTCGGTGGCCAGGCCTGGCTCGAGGCCGCGGCGGTCGTCACCGACAAGGCCGTGGCCGAAGACATCCAGGCCGCCCCCGTCAACGCCAAGGTCTACCGCACCGCCACGGACTGGTCGGTGAAGGAGGCGATCGCCACACCGCAGTTCTACGTGATCCTGGCCGCCTATTTCGCCCACCTGCTGGGTGGGGTGACCGCCGTCAGCCTGGCGCCGACCCATTTCAGCGAACTGGGCGTGGTCTCGGCCGTGGCGGTGGCCGCCATCAGCCTGGAATCCCTGATGCAGGTGGTGGCCCGGATGGGCGGCGGCTTGCTGGGCGACCGGGTCGATCCGCGCTGGCTGCTGGCCGGCGCCCAAGGGATGATGGCCGTCGGCCTGCTGGCCCTGGCCCACGCCACCACCTGGCCGCTGATGATGCTGTTCGCCGTCGGGGTCGGGGTCGGGTTTGGCCTGACGGTGCTGGCGGTCAGCATCCTTCTGCTCAACTATTATGGTCGCAAGAACAACCTGGAGATCTTCTCTCTGGTCTGCCTGATCGGCGCGGTCTCCGCCCTGGGGCCGGTGGTCGGTGGCGTGATGCGCGACCGCCTGGGCAGCTTCGTCCCAACCTTCCAGGTGTGCGCGGCGATAATCGGCGTAATCTTCATCGCGGCGCTGTTCATGCGGCCACCGCGCAAGGCCATCGCCCAAGAGCTGGTCGCCGAACCGGTCCCCAGTATGCTTCAAGACGCCGCCTAAGGAGGAACCCATGTTCCACAGCCCATCCAAGCACAAGGACTTCGGGGTCTTCCTGCCGGTCGCCAATGGCGGCTGGATCATCTCCAAGACCACGCCGACCCTCGACGGCCTCTACCAGCAGAACAAGGCCGCAGCGGTGACCGCCGATCAGGTCGGCATGGACTTCGTGATGTCGATGGGCAAGTTCCGCGGCTTTGGCGGCGAGACCGACCATTGGGGCACGGCCCTGGAGTCCGTGACCATGATGGCAGGCATCGCCGAGGCCACCAAGAACGTCCGCATCTGGGCCACCATCCATCCGCTGCTGCAGAACCCGGCGGTCGCAGCCAAGATGATCGCGACCCTCGATCACATCAGCGGCGGCCGGGCGGGCCTCAACATCGTGGCGGGCGCCTACAAGGGCGAGTTCGACCAGATGGGCGCTTGGGACGATAGCCTGTCCCACGACGACCGCTACGCCCTGACCGAGGAATGGACCACGGTGGTCAAGCGCCTGTGGGCCGAGGACAGCGTCGATTTCGCCGGCAAATTCTTCACGATGAAGGACTGCCAGTCCAAGCCCAAGCCGCTGTCCAAGCCGCGCCCGGAGATCATCTGCGCCGGCATGTCCGATCGGGGCTTCCAGTTCTCGGTGCGCGAGGCCGACGCCTGCTTCATCGGCGGCCGCACGCCCGACGAGCGCCGCGACGCCTCGCTGCGCGCCAAGCGGGCGGCCGAAGAGATGGGCAAGACCATCAAGACCTACGCCATGTGCACCATCGTCCACGGCGAAACCGACGCCAAGGCGCAAGGCCTGGTCGACCACTACAAGGACGGCGCCGACTTGGGCGCGATCCTGGCCATGCTGGCCAGCTGGGGCGTGCCGGCCGAGAAGCTGGATTCGGTGGCCGCCCAGCAGGGCGCTTTCATGACCCAGACCGTGGTCGGCACGCCGGCCTCCTGCGCGGCACAGGTTGAGGAGTTCGTCACCTACTGCGAGCTCGACGGGCTGATGCTGATCTTCCCCGACTATGTCGAGGGCCTGACGATGTTCGGCGCCGACATCCTGCCGGGCCTGCGGTCGGTGTATTCGTGAACGTCGTGAGCGCCGTGACCGAGACGCCCAACGCGAAAGAAGGCGACGACCTGGCGGGCTGGATCGCCCCGGGCCGCACGGCGGTGCTGATCATCGACATGCAGGTGGACTTCGCCTCGCCCGAGGGCGGGCTGGGCGGCTTCATCGACATGAGCGTGGTAGAGCCCGCCTTGGCGGCCGCCGAGAAACTGGCGGCTGACGCCCGCGCGGCCGGCGTGCCGGTGGTGTTCATCGGCCTGCACACCACGCCGGAGACCGACTCCGCCGCCTGGAACGAGCGCATGCGCCGGCGCGGGGGCGATCCGAACATCGACGCGGCCCTTTGCCGGGCCGGCGAGGTGGGGTCGGAGTTCTACGGTCCCAAGCCGCTGCCGGGCGAATTGGTGGTGCCCAAGACCCGATACAGCGGCTTCGCCGGCACCGATCTCGACGTCCAACTGACCAAGCTTGGTGTCGATACGTTGGTGGTGGCTGGCCTGACCACCGAGTGCTGCATCGACAGCACCGTGCGCGACGCCTTCAGCCTCGACTACCACGTCTTCGTCGCCACCGACGCCTGCGCCGCCTACGAGGCGGACATCCATGAGGCGTCGTTGAAGGTGATGGAGCTCAACAGCGCGATCCTGACCGATACGGCGGCGATCGCGCTCGCCTGGAAAGGGGCTGCTTGAGCATGGCTGACGGATTTTCGCAGATGGGCGCCAGCGCGCCCTACCAAGTCACCGAAGCCGACCGCGTCGCGATCGCCGCCGCGATCAGCCAGGACGAGATCGTCGAGTTGGCCCTGACCCTGGGCAACATTCCCGCGCCGTCGGGCAAGGAGCTGGAGGTCGCCAACTACGTCTACGACTGGATGGCGCGCGAGGGCTTTTCGCCGCGCAAGGTCTGGGCCACGCCGGAGCGGCCCAACATCATCGGCACGTATGGCGGCAAGGGTCCCAATACCGTGGGGGGCAAGAACCTGCTGTTTACCGCCCACCTCGACACAGAGGCGCCGACCTGGAACCCCGATCTGGACGCCTACAAGTACAGCCCCGAGACCCTGGCCAATCCCGAATGGGAAAAGTGCTGGCTGGAGGACGGCAAGCTCTATGGATACCCGATCGCCAATGACCGCGGCCCGATGAGCTGCTTCATGATCGCCGCCAAGGCGCTGAAGACCGCCGGCTACGAGCTGGCCGGCAAACTTTACCTTACGGCCTGTCCCGGCGAGATCGGCCCCGAGCCGATCGAGGAGCACCGCGGTATCGCCTATATGGGCAAGGACATCGGGGCCCACTACCTGTTCCACCACGGGGGCGTCGCCCCCGACTACGCCATCGCCGCCGAGGGCTGCGACTTTGGCCTGACCTGGGTGGGTTGCGGCTATGCCGTCTTCCGGTTCCAGGTCTGGGGCGACGGCGTCTTCACCCCGCTGCTCGACCATCCAGAGGCCTCGGCCCAGCATCCCAACCCGATCTACAAGATCGGCAAGCTGACCGACGCCATCCACGCCTGGAGCGGCGAATGGGAGAGGGCGAGCCAGTATGTCAGTCCCGGCGGCGTGGCCAATCCCAAGTCGCAGATCGCGGCGATCCGCGGCGGCATCCCGTTCGCCTTCGGGGCCGGCACCGAGCTGGTGAACCTCTATCTGGAGGTGGGTTTGAACCCGAAGCAGCGCGTGGCCGACATCCAGCATTCGCTGGAGGCCATGGTCCGCGACAACGGCCTGGGCCGCATCGACATCGAGCCGGTGGTCGTGCGCCACGGATTCGAGGCCGACGCCCGCGAGGTGGCGCCCCTGGTCGCCGCCGTGGACGACGCCACCAAGCTCAGCCTCGGCCATCCTGTCGCCCTGGCCAATCCGGTCTATTCGAGCATGTGGCGCGATCACAACGTCTTCAACATGCACCGCATTCCGGCCATCACCACGGGCTTTCGCCGCTGGCGGCCGACGCCGCAGGATCTGGTCGACAGCGCTTTGGTCTATGCCCTGACCGCTCTGGCGGTGTGCGGCCGGGCCAGCCCCGCTGAGGGCGCGAAGCGTCCGGCCTCGGCGGTCTATCCCGACAACCCGTTCGGAAACGACTGATGGGCGTCTTGAGGAAAAAGGGCGCCTTGCCAGAGATCCCGCCGCCGGAACTCGCCGATTTCCGCAAGGCGATGGGCAGTTTCGCGGCCGGGGTGACGGTGGTCACCACCTGCCAGGACGAGCGGCTGGTCGGCACCACGGTCAGCGCCTTCAGCGCCCTGTCGCTGAACCCGCCCCTGGTGCTGGTCTGTCTGAAGCGCGACAGCCGCACCCTGGCGGCGGTCAGCGCGACGGAGGTGTTCTGCGTCAACATCCTAGCCGCCGACCAGGGGCCTTTGGCCTACGCCTTCGCCAAGTTCGGCTGCGACGACCGCTTTGCCCTGACCGCTGTCGAGGCAGGGGTCTGCGGCGCGCCGGTGCTGGCCGGCTGCGCGGCGGTCATCGAATGCGATCTGCACGCCGCCCATGATGGCGGTGATCACGTAATCCTCGTCGGCCGCGTCCTGCGCGTCATGGCCGACGAAACCAAGGCCCCGCTCGTCTATGTGCGCGGCGGCTTTCTGAACGCTTAGGGAGCCCGGCTCATGACCTACGACGTCCTCGACGTGAAGCCGATGACCCGCCGGATCGGCGCGGAAATCTTCGGCGTCGACCTCAGCCAACCCCTGTCGAACCGCCAGTTCGAGGAGGTGCACCAGGCCTTGACCCAGTATCAGGTGATCTTCTTTCGTGACCAGGAGATGGACCACGACGCCCACAAGGCGTTCGGCCGCAAGTTCGGAAACCTTGCCATCCATTCGGGCGTGCCGGGCCTGCCCGACCACCCCGAGATCGTCGCCATCCACGCTGACGCTGATTCCAAATTCGTGGCTGGCGAGAGCTGGCATTCCGACCTGACCTGCGACCCCGAACCACCGTTAGGCAGCATCTTGCATATCAAGGTCCTGCCCGACGAAGGCGGCGACACCTGTTTCGCCAGCATGTACGCGGCCTATGAGACCCTGTCGGACAAGATGAAGGCCTATCTGGAAGGGCTGTCGGCCGAGCACGACGCCAATCCGGTCTACAAGGCGATCTTCCCGGACATCGACCGCAAATATAATTGCTCGGTGCACCCGATCGTGCGCACCCACCCGGTGAGCGGTCGCAAGAGCCTGTTCGTCAATCCATCCTACACGACCAAGATCATAGGCCTGCCCAAGGCCGAGAGCACCGCGATCCTGGCCTATCTGTACCAGCACGCCGGCAACCCCGACTTCCAGGTGCGCTTCCGTTGGAAGAAGAACTCGGTGGCCTTCTGGGACAATCGCTGCACTTGGCACCAGGCGATCTGGGACTATTTTCCGGATACGCGCACGGGGTACCGGGTGACGGTGGCGGGCGACAAGCCGTTCTGAAAGATCGCGATGACGCGTAGGCCTGCCTGTGGTACGACTGGGTCGTACCAAAATGGGAGCGCCAGATGGCCGCTGTCGAAAAGCTCAGCATCGCTCTGACGCCCGAGCTGACAGCCGATATTCGGCAGGCGGTCTCCACCGGCGAATATGCCTCGACCAGCGAAGTGATCCGCGACGCCCTGCGCGCCTGGAAACAGGTTCGCCAGAGCCGTGCGGCGGCTGTCGAGGGTCTGCGCCGCCTTTGGGTGGAAGGTGTTGACGGTAACGAGGATGCGGCGCTCCACGCTGAGGACATCAAGCAACGCGGCCGCGCGCGCTTGGCGACGCTGGAAGTTCGCAAGGCCTAGCCATGGGGCGGGTCACGCAGACACATCGGGCCAAGATCGATCTCGACGACATCTGGTTGCAGATTGCTCTGGACAGTCCGGCGGCCGCCGACCTGCTGATCGATAGGATCGTCGATCGATGCAACGCCCTGGGCGACCATCCTCGTCTAGGTCCCGCGCGCCCGGAGATCGCTCCGGACGCCCGCATGCTCGTGATTGGCGGCTATCTCGCCCTCTACCGCCTTCGAGGCGACGGCGCCCTGATCGTTCGGGTCGTTCACGGCGCGCAGGAAATCGAGGGCTTGTTCGAAACCGATTTGGAGCCGTGACCCTTATTCCCGCGTGAAGCTTTCCGGGATGACCGGGCTGGGACCCGCCTTGCCCCACAGCAGGATCTCGTTGCCCCAAGGGTCGCGGAAGGCGTGGTTGTAGCCGTTGAACTCCGACCAGTAGTGGTCGCGCCACAGCTCGGTCGCGCCCAGCTTGACGGCGGTGTCGAGGATGCGCTCGGGCGTGTCGTCGTCGCCGATCAGCACCCAGATGCGCGGCTTGCGGCCGTCGGTCGCCAGGTGGCGCGGCGCGACGCCTGCGGGCTCGGGATGGGGCCGGGCGTTGGCGGATTTGAAGATTCCCAGGTGCAGGTTGCCGATCTCGCTGTCGGTCCCATCGGGCTTCTTGAAGAAGCCGCCGGGCACCATGCGGTGGTATTCGCCCTGGGGCCGGGCGTCGTTCTCCCAGCCGAACACCTCGGCGTAGAACTTGCCAGCGGCGTCGGGGTCTTCGGAGGCAAGGTCGACGAAGATCAGGGTATTGGTCATGGTCGGTTCCGTCAGGCGGGGGCGTCGTCAAAGCCGATCGACAGGGTAAGGTTTTTCCAGGCGTCGATATCGGCCTGCAGGTCGGCGGCGGCGTAGCCGGCATAGGTCAGCGCATCCCCGCCCAGCAGCAAGTGCAGGGGCGGGGCGTCGGCGTCGGCGATGGCCAGGACGGCCTGGGCCGCCTTGGCCGGGTCGCTCGGTTCGTGGCCGGCATGGTCGGCCATGATCCGCTCGGCGTCGCGGGCCAGGCCGTCATAGTCGGCGAGCTTGATCGCGACGATCGCCTTGGAGCCCGTCGAGAAGCGAGTGCGCAGGCCGCCCGGGGCGACGTTGGTGACCTTGATCCCCAACTCGGAAACCTCGGCGGCCAGGGTCTGGGTCAGGCCCTCCAGCGCCCACTTGCTGGCGCAATAGACGCCAGTGCCGGCCCAGACCGCCAGCCCTGACACAGAGGTGATGTTGATAATCCGCCCTGCGCGACGGGCCCGCATGGCCGGTAGCACGGCCTTCAGCATCGCCAAGGGCCCGATGAGGTTGGTTTCAAACTGGGCGCGAACCTCGTCCAGCGAGGCCTCTTCCACCGCCCCGACCAGGCCGTAGCCGGCGTTGTTGACCAGGATGTCGATCTGGCCCGTGAGCGCCGCTACTTGGGCGACGCCGGCCTTCACGGCGGCCTCGTCGGTGACGTCGAGCACCAGGGCGTGGCCGCCCAGCAGCTCGAAAGCGTCGGCGTCCCTGGCCTTGCGCACCGTGCCGACCACGGTGTCGCCGCGCGCCAGGGCCGCCAGGGCGATCTCGCGCCCGAGGCCTCCGGAGACGCCGGTGATCAACCAGGTTTTGGTCATGTGTCGTTCCAATCAAGCATCACTCGCATCCGTCTTCCCGGCGAAGGCCGGGACTCAGATTCACCCAGAGCGGCTCGTGGGTTTCATCTGGGCCCCGGCCTTCGCCGGGGAAGCGGATTTTAGTTGGATCCGAAAGTGATCTGGAGCCTAGACTGGCTTGTCGCCCTTCACCCACAGGCGGTGCATGGTCCGGAAGTACTGGGTGTCGTCATAGAGCGTGCCGGTATGCAGGGTGCAGCGGTTGTCCCACATCAATAGGTCGCCAGCCCGCCACTTGTGGCGGTAGACAAAGTCGTCGCCGGTCATGAACTCCACCAACTCGTCGATAAGGGCCAGGCCCTCGGGACCGGGTTTGCCGATCACCTCGGTGACGGTTCCGGTCGACGGCCACAGCGCCTTGCGGCCGTCGGCGGGGTGGGTGCGGATCAGCGGGTGCTCGACGTCGGGATTGGCCGCCTCAAGCTCCGGCGACAAGGTCTGCTGCTGGCCAAACTGCCGGGTGGCCATGAAGTGCTTGTAGCTGTGGTGCAGGCTCAGCGGCAGCAGCACGGCCTGCTTCTCCGCCGACAGCGCGTTCCAGGCCGCGCAGCCATCGGCTAGCAGGGTGTCGGAACCTTCGTCGGGCACTTCCACCGCGTAAAGCATTGTCAGCATCACCGGCTCGGGCTTGTAGCTGTAGTCGGTGTGCCAGCCGACGCCGTCATTGTGGGCGCCGATCGGCTGGCCGTCGACGAGCCGGTTGCTGAGGATGAAGATCTTCGGATAGCCGGGCAGGGTGAACCGGGTCTGGGTGTGGTCTTCGGCCTCGCCAAACCGGCCGATGAATCGCATCAGATCGTCTGGCGTCATCGTCTGATCGCGCAGCACGATGGCGCCGTGGCGGTGGAAGGCGCCGACCACCGCGTCGATCTTCTCGTCCGTGGCCGTGGGTAAGTCGACGCCGAGGATCTGGGCCCCAAACCCCGGCTTCAGTTCCGAAAAGACGAGGTCGTCGGCGAGCGTCATGTCCACGGGGCGATCCTTAGAGCGGGTGTCGTGATCAGACACTAGGCGTCGTCCTAGGGCGCGTCTTGCCTGAGCGCGCCCGATCCCTTTCCGTGCGCGCTCAGGCAATTTCTCTTCGCTGAAAGCTGCGCGTGTTTTGCTCGTTTCCGCTCCGGAAGACGGCGAACCCGCCCGCGCGTCAGGCGACGGCCAAGTTATCGTGCGCGCTGGTGCAAGACCCTGGGGCGCGCCGGGCCTAGCCTTCGTAACAATCTCTCGAAGGGAGCGCTTGCATCATGGGCACCAGTCCGCCCGCCTCCACACACCTGGACGACGGCTTTTTCAACGGCCTGTCGCGTTCGATGCTCGACGTTGGTTCGGCCGAGACCCTGCCGCCGGCCTGCTATACCGACGCCGCCTTCTATGAGTTCGAAAAGGACGCGTTGTTCAATCACGAATGGCTGTGCGTGGGCCGGGTCGACTGGGTCAAGGCGCAGGGCGACTACTTCACGACCACGATTATCGGCGAGCCGATCATCGTGACCCGCAACCGCTCCGATGAGATCAGGGCGATGTCGGCCGTGTGCCAGCACCGCGCCATGCTGGTGGCCGAGGGCCGGGGCAACACCCGCGGTTTCGTCTGCCCCTATCATCACTGGGTCTATTCGCTGAACGGCGAGCTGGTGAACGCCCCGGCTATGGAGCGCACCTGCGATTTCGATAAGGGGTCGGTGCAGTTGCCGACCTTCAAGGTCGAGATCTGGCTGGGCTTCATCTTCATTAATTTCGACGCTGAAGCGCCGGCGCTGGCCCCGCGCCTGACCGCCGTCGAGACAGCCATCGCCAATTTTGATCTCGCCAACGCCGAGGGCCTGACCCCGCCGATGACCGGCCAGTTCGCCTGGAACTGGAAGGTGATGTTCGAGAACAACAACGACGGGTACCACGCCAACAAGCTGCATCGCGGCCCGCTGCACGACTTCATTCCCAGCGAGCTGTGCAGCTTTCCGGAAGCGGGTGAGGGCGACGCCGGCTTCCTGCGTTACAACGGCACCACCCATGCCGACGCCAGCTTCAACCCGACCCAGAAGGCGGTGCTGCCGGTCTTCCCCAAGCTGACCGACGAGGACCGCAACCGCGCTACCTTCGCCAACGTTCCGCCCACCCTGTCGCTGGTGATGACCAGCGACATGGTCATCTACCTGATCCTGCGGCCTACCGGTCCAGAGACCATGGAGCAAGATACCGGCATCCTGGTGGCCCCCGGCGCCATGGAAAGCCCCGGCTTCGAAGAGCGGCTGGAGATGATCATGACCTCTGCGGGGAAGATCATCGCCCAGGACATGCATGTCGACTCCCTCGTCCAGCAGGGCCTGCGCTCGCGGTTCGCGGTGCGGGGCCGCTACAGCTGGCAGGAGGGCGCCCAGGTGCAGTTCAATCGCTGGCTGACGCCCCGCTACCAGAAGGCCTGGGCTGTGATGCAAGCCGCCCAGCCGGAGGTGGCCGCATGAGCCGGATGCCTGTCGCCTTCTTCGGTCACGGCAGCCCGATGATCGCGCTTGAGACCAACGACACTACTCAGGCCTGGAAGGCCATGGGCGAGGCGTTCGGCAAGCCCAAGGCTGTCCTCTGCATCTCAGCCCATTGGCTGACCCAAGGTGTCGGCGTCACGGCCATGACCGCCCCGCGCACCATCCACGATTTCGGAGCGTCCTTCCCTAAGGCCTTGTTTGACGTGCAGTATCCAGCTCCGGGTTCGCCCGCGCTGGCGGCGCGGGTGGCGCAGCTTCTGGCCCCGCAGCCGGTGGTGCTGGATCAGCAGGCCTGGGGCCTGGACCACGGCACATGGTCGGTGCTGAGCAAGGTCTATCCGGACGCCGACGTGCCCGTGGTGCAGCTCAGCATGGCCGCCAGCAAGCCGCCGGAATGGCATTTCGAGCTGGCCAAGCGCCTCGCCCCGCTGCGCGACGAGGGCGTGCTGATCATCGGCACGGGCAATATCGTTCACAACCTGCCGGCCATGAACTGGGGCGACCGCCACTGCGCGCCCTATGACTGGTCGCGGCGGTTCAACGACTACATCAAGCAGTCCGTCGCCGACGACGCGCCCGAGCGGGCGGTGAACTACGACTCCCAGGGGCAGGACGCGGCCAAGTCCGTGCCCAGCCCCGACCACTACTGGCCGCTGCTCTACGTGCTGGGCGCGCGCTTGCCGGGCGACACCGCCACCTTCGCCCCCGACCACATCGAGTATGGCTCGCTGAGCATGACCTCGGTCACGCTGGCGCCCGCCGCCTAAGACCGGAGATATCCCGATGCCCTTCATCTGCGAACCCGGTGAGTCCCGCCCCGATGTCTTGCCCGGGGCGCTGCACACGCTGCTCGCCACGCCTTCGAGCGTACATTGGGGCTATTTCGATCCGTCGATCGCGCCGTCCCTGCGCATCAGGAGCGGTGACCTGGTCAGCGCCGAGGCGATCACTCACCACGCCGGCGACGCGCCCCATCTGATGATGGACGAAGCGGTCACGCGGATCTTCACCGAGATCCCCGAGGTCGATCGCAATCCCGGCGTCCACATCATGACCGGCCCGATCCATGTCGAGGACGCCAAGCCCGGTGATGTGCTGGAGGTGCGCTACCTCCGCATGGTCCCGCGCAACAATTACGGCTCAAACCTCGCCGCCAACTGGGGCTACCTCTACAAGGAATTCGGCGAGAAGGAGCGGGTGACGATCTATGAGCTCGATCAAAACGCCAACACCGCCAGCGCCCTCTATGCATACGACTTTCCGGGCACGTACCTGATCCCCGGCACGATCACCAGCTGCCCGGAATGCGACCGCCAGCCGGCCCTAAACGGGGTGCGCGTGGCGGCTCGGCCGCACCTGGGCACCGCCGGGGTGGCGCCGGCCGTCGACGGCCGGGTGAGCACCATCCCGCCCGGCGCCCACGGCGGCAATATCGACAACTGGCGGATCGGGGCGGGGGCGACGATGTATTACCCGGTCCAGGTCGAGGGCGGGCTGTTCTCGATCGGCGACCCCCATGTTTCGCAGGGCGACGGCGAGATTTCTGGCACGGCGATCGAGAGCTCGCTGAACGTGCTGATGCAGATCGTGCTGCGCAAGGATTTCGAATCCCCCGGACCGCTTCTGGAGACCCCAAAGTGGTGGATCGTCCATGGTTTCCACGAAGATCTTAATGTGGCCATGCGTGACGCTTCGTTGAATATGCTGACCTTGCTCAGCGACCATGTGGGCCTGTCCAGAAACGACGCCTATTCGCTGATGAGCGTAGCGTCCGACTTCGGCGTCACCCAGGTGGTCGACGGCAAGCAAGGCTGCCACGTGCGCATCCCGCGCGACATCTTTCCCAAGAAGACGGGCTAGGACGCGCCATGAAGGCCTGGTCGTTCAGCACCGATAGCCACCCCCGCGCCGAACGGGCCGAGGCCTGGCGAGAGGCGATGAGCCGCCTGGGCCTGCCGATCGAGAGCCTGTCGGACGCCGAGCCGGCCAGCGCTTCGGTGATCTGCCAGACCTCGCCCCTGGGCCTGGAGTTCACCCTGGTCGAGGCCGGGGCCCAGGCGATCTCGGGCCGGCGCACTGGCCAGCCTGCGGCCGTCTGGCTGGCGGTGCTGCTGAGCGGCGAAGCGACCCTGGTCACCGACGATCTGGCCGAGAACATGGTCCCTGGCGACATCGCCTATGGCCCCACTGGCCAGGCTGCGGCGTTGCGGCTGGCGACCCGCTGCCGGTTGATGTTCGTCCGTGCGCCGCGCGTGGCGCTGGATCACCGGCTGATCGCTCCAGTCAGCCTGCGGGTCGGCCGGCTGCAGGGCGCGACCGGCGTGGCTCACATCCTGTCGGGTTTGCTGCGCGCGACGGCCGACGGCCTCGAAGACCTGACCATCGATCAGCTTCGGCCGGTCGAATTGGCTCTGACCGAATTTCTGGCCATCTGCCTGGTCGAAGGCGGCGCCGAGGCCGACGTCTTTGGGGACGGCGTGGGATCCGGCGCGCCGACCGCTCACCTGCAGCGCTTGTGCCAGACCATAGAGACCCTGTTGCCCGATCCGGACCTGTCGCTTCGCCGCGTGGCCGACGAGGAGGGGGTCTCGCCCCGCTATGTCCAGAAGCTGTTCGCCAGCGCCGACGAGACCTTCAGCCACTATCTGCGCACGCGGCGGCTCGAGCGCTGCCGCACCGACCTGGCCAGCCCGCAGCACGCCCGGCTGTCGATCTCGGAAATCTGCTTCCGCTGGGGCTTCAACGGCTCGGCCCATTTCAGTCGGGCCTTTCGGGATCAGTACGGCCAGTCGCCCCGCGAGTTCCGGCAGAGCGCGGCGGCTTGAGGCCGTCGCACGCCTGACCGTCTAGGTCTCGGGCTGTCCCTCGCCCTGCACGCCCGCGTCCTTTGTGACCCTTTCGGCCAAGGCCGTGGCTCCGGCGTCATCGGCGGCGATGTCGCCTTGATCGTCGAGGTTCGGGTTCGGCTGATCGCTCAGCGCCTTGTTCAAGCTGGCGAGCGTGTCCGGGGTGTTCGGGTCGGCCATGACGATCTCCTTGTAAGCATGAGTAGCGTCGGCGGACGCCGGGGGTTGCACTGCGAGCCTATTTCATGACCCCGAACCGGAACTCGGCGCTTTCCATGAACACCCGGCCCGGTCGCAGCACGGTGGTGGGGAAGTTGGCGTGGTTCGGGCTATCGGCGAAATGCTGGGTTTCCAGCGCCAGGCCCGCGCCCTTGCCCAGGGGACGGCCGTCGGGGGTCTCCAGCGAACCGTTAAAGCTGTTGGCGCTGAACAACTGAACGCCGGGCTGGGTAGTGCGCAGATTCAGGGTGCGGCCGCTGGCGGGATCGGTCATGTGCACGGCGGGGACCAGCCTGCCCCGCCCGCCGCCGTCGATGACGAAGTTGTTGTCTAGGCCATTGGCGAACTTGATCTGCGGATCGTCGAACGCCACCCGCGCGCCCAGCTTGCCGGGCTGGCGCAAATCCATCCCCGTCCCCGCCACCGGCGCGACCGTGCCCACCGCCAGCTTTCGGGCGTCGATGGGCGTGAAGGCCTTGGCGAACACCTGGATGGTCTGGTCGTAGATCGTGCCTCCGCCCGCCAAGTTGAAATACACATGGTGGCTAAGGTTCAACACCGTCGGCTTGTCGGTGGTCGCCCGGTAGTCGATGCGCAGAGCGTTCTTGCTGGTGACGGTGTAGGTCACCGCCACCTTGAGCGTTCCCGGATAGCCGCCTTCGCCGTCGGTGGCGACATAGGTCAGGGTGACCCCCGCGTGGCCATGATGCTGAAACGGGGCGCCCGTCCACACCTGTTTGGCCATGCTGGTCGGGCCGCCGTGCGAGGAAACGCCGTCAGGGCCGCTTGGCAAGTCGTGACGCACGCCATCGAGCGTGAAGCCGCCGCCGGAAATGCGGTTGGCGTAGCGGCCCAGCAACGAGCTGAAGAAGGGTTTGGCTTCGTAGGCCTTCAGGTCGGCCAGCTCCAGCACCACGTTCTTGACCACGCCCTGGCGGTCCGGTGTGTTGATCTGAGTAATGATCCCGCCATAGGACAGCACCTTGACGCTCATGTCGTGGTCGTTCCTCAGGGTGAAGATCTCCACCGCGAGGCCGGCGGCGGTGACACCGTAAGGCGCGCGGCTGACTTCGGCGGCCAGACCGTTGGACGCCGTCAAGCCGACAGCCAGCGCGCCGGCCAGGACGGCGGCGAACGCCTTAGGCGGCATGAGCCATCAGCCTTTCATAGCGTTGCAGGATGCGCTCGAGCGTGGAACGCTTGACGGGCTTGCCGTCGCGCAGCTTGGTCCAGGTGGTTTCGGATATGGCGTAGCAGTCGAACAGGTGCTCGCGCGTGACGGCGGGCAGCCTGGCGCGCAGACGCGCGACGAGATCGCGGGGAACGGTGAGGGTTTCGGCCATGGGCAAGCAACGTCTCCGAAGCGGTGAGGCTCCGGGTCTCCGATTTTTGATCAAGGGGCGATGACAGTGTTGTTGAGCTGGGTGATTTCCGGCGCGCCGGCCGGGGTGAGAATGCGCACCCGATAGCCCGCCTTCCAGCCGGCCGTCGACGCCAGGATGATCTGGGCGGTCTTGGGCTTGAGGTCGAGGGGCGCGGAGAGGGCGGGGGCGGTGGCGCGCGCCAGTTCGTGGCCGGTCGCATCCTCCAGCACCACGACGCTGGCCTGCGCGGGCTTGGCGCCCAGGCTGTGGACCGTGACGGTGAGCCGGCCCTTGCCGGCCTTGACGTCGTCCTGGCCGACACCGAGGTCGGGCCGGTCGAAGACCGGCGCGGCGGGGGTTACCAAGGCAAGGTCGAACGTCGTGGTTTGGCCAGGGGCAAAAACCACATCGAGCCCAATGGTGCGCTCAAAGGCGACGGAAGAGGCCGGCTCGGCCGCCGCGCCATCGACCGCCCGGGCCAAGGTCCACTGGCCAGCGGTGACATCCCAACCGGTCATCACCGCATGGATCGGCTTCCCGGTCAGGTTATAGCCGGTAATCTTGAACCCCTTGGGGCCGCCGGTGACCAGGATGCCGACATCTTCGGCCGCTGTCGGCGTGTCGAACCGCCAGCCAACGATATGGCCTGGCGCCATCTGGTTGCGCCGCAGGGCCATGCCGCCGAGGCGCGAGCGCTGCAGCGTGTCGCTAAACAGCTCCACCCGGTCGCTCCACCAGTGGGCGTCTGTCATCATCCACATCCGCTGCTCGGCGGTGGTGATCTCGTCCGTATAGACGCGCTCAAGATAGGAGGTGTCGCCTGTCGAACGCCAAGCCTGGTACAACAGGAACGGATCGTCGCTTCCCTTCTCGATCTGGCCCTTGATCATCGGCGTGGCCTGGGCGCGCAAGCCCAGCATGTCGATGACGTCGCTGTTGAGCTCGTCCAAGCCCCGGCCTGCCTGGCGAGCGATCTCGCCCTTCAGGGGCAGCAAGTACTTGTCATCGCCAGTCCATCGCCAGGCGGCCCAGAACATCTGCATGGGCGCGACATTGCCGCGGCTCTTGCCGGCCAGTTCGCCGCGAGAGGCGCCGGTGGCGGCCTGGATTTCCTCGGGATAGCGCCAGGTCCCGTCAGGATCCTGCTTGCCGTGCGCCAGGTGACCGTCGGCCAGGTCGACGACTAGCTTGCGCATCGTCGGGTCGCCGTTGAAGTCGGCGAGCGCGATCGCCGGGTGGAGGATAAGGTAGGAATAGGGATGCGACCAACCCCATGGGCCGTCGGTCGAGACGTCGGTCGCCGAGAAGAACCGGCTGATGATGTGGGTATGACCATCGGCGCCGGCCTTGGCGATGGTCGGATAGGCCCGGGCGGTCTCCATCAGGCGTTCGACGACCTTGGGGTCGCCGTACGATGTGTACATCGCCTCGGCCTTCAAATTGATGGCCTCCTCGTAGGAGTGCAGCTCGTCGGTCTTGATCTTCGACAAGCCCAGCGGAAGCATGTCGTTCCGGTAGGCCGCGTCGAGAAGAGCGTTGAGCGAGGCGGTGGTCTTGTCGGGGATGTCGCCCATCAGGGCCAGCGGCGGCCATTGCTGGGTCAGGTCATCGTCGTCGGAGATGCCGCCGCCGAAGTCGCCAAAGGCGTCCTGGCGCTTGTCGATCCACCACTCGATGAAGTGGCGAATGCGCTTCAGATCCTCGACCTGCAGGAAGGCCCATTTGGGGATTCCGGCCGGCGCGACCGGCAGTGTGACCGGAACGCCGGGTTGCTCGGGATTGAGCTCGGCCCACATCTCGCGGCCGTGCTTGTTGGTGGGATCGACCTTCAGCAGGTCCGACAGCTCCAGGTCCAGCCGCGCGTAGCGGGCCAGGCGCTTGGAGACGTCGTGCTCCTCGACCAGGAAGGCCAGGTTGTCGCGCGCCTGGGCCAGGCGGTCGGCGACGTGTTCGGCCTTGCTGTCGGCCGCAGGCTTGAACTTCAGGCGCACCGCCATGGCGTCCAGGGCCCTGGCGTCGAAATCGGGCGCGGCGCTGGCGATCGACAGATAGAGGCTGGCGCCCGCCGGTAGCATGCGGTCGCGGGTATCAAGAAAGATCGTGCGTGCCTCGCCCGGCTTGACCGAGACATTGATGTCGATCAGGTCGCGGCCCGGCCACAGGGGGTCCTTGACCTTGATGTTCAGGGGGATCAGTCCGCCTGCACTGGCCGCGACCTTGAGGGCCGGGATGTCCAGCGCCACGCCGTCCAGGCCCATGTCCAGGCCCTGCCAACCGTATTGAAACTTGCCGACCGCGCCGCCAGGGCGGCCCAGGCGGAAGTCGGCGGGAATCAGGACGTGGAGGATGGGGCTGGTCAGAGTTGACGCCGATGCGGCGGCCTCCGGCTTGACCGGGGCCGAGGCGGGCAGGGCGGCCAGGATGGTTCTTTCGCCAGCCGGGTAGCGGCCCTTCACGAAAGCGGTGAGATCATCCAGGCTCGGATAGACGGCCGGGTCGGCCTGCGGGCGCACCACATAGCTCAGGGTGAAACCGCCCGGCTCGGCCCCGGCGGCGACATTGTAGGCCGCCAACTCCTGGATCGGGGTCTCCTGGACGGTATTGTCGAACCGCAGCTTGCCGCCGGTCAAGGCCGCGAAGCTGTTGAAGGTCCGCAAGGGGCCTTGGGCGCGCTTGGCCAGCAGCGTCTCGGCGCCCGCGCCATTGATAGCGGTCAGTGAGCCATAGGCCGCCCCCTGGACCTCCAGCCGGTTCCAGGGCTCCTGAGGCAGGGTGAAGGTGATCGCCTTGCCGCCCTCGACATAGGTGTTCCAGTCGGGGAGCTCGAAATAGTCGTGGCGGCCCGGAAGCTTGGATCGATTATAGACCCCTGGCCAGGTGGTTTCGGCGATGCCGTCCGAGCCCTGGGACATGCGTTGCTTCAGGTCGAACTGGTCGGTGAACTCGACCTTGCGGATGCGGGTCGCGGGATCGGCCAAATAGGGCGCCAGGGCGCCAGGGCGGTCCCAGCCATAGCGGTAAAGCCAGGTCTTGGCGTCAGCCACGGCCGGCGCGGCCGCCGACGCCGGATCCCTGCCCGCCGCCAGCCCGGCGACATCGGCGCCGCCCAAGGCATGGTCATAGACCCGGATGTCGTCGACATCGCCGCCGCGGATGAACTGGTAAGCGCTCTGCACCTGGTGAGGCGAGATCACCCGGCTATGGGGTCCGAACTGATCGAGCCCCGCATCCAGCGCCGCAGCCTGGGCCTTTGAGGCCACGCTCTTGCCGTCGATATAGAGGGCGATTTCCTTGGCTTCGTCCCAGCTGA
This sequence comes from Caulobacter sp. DWP3-1-3b2, assembly GCF_049896325.1. Taxonomy (NCBI): domain Bacteria; kingdom Pseudomonadati; phylum Pseudomonadota; class Alphaproteobacteria; order Caulobacterales; family Caulobacteraceae; genus Caulobacter; species Caulobacter sp. DWP3-1-3b2. Next base: position 125,053 of record NZ_JAFCUB010000005.1, on the reverse strand, counting down.
AGGTCACCAGGATCCACTGGTCGGGCCGGGGGGGAACCGCCATCGTACTGACCCGTACCCTGGAGAGGTTGTCGTCGGTGACGAAGGCGTCGAAGCCCTTGCCGTTCCAGTCGATGCGCAGCCAGGTCATGTCCCAGCTGGTGTGATCGGCATAGCCGACCCGAAACAGCGGAAAGGGCGTTGTGCCCACCGGATCGCGGGCGCGCCACCAGAAGCTCAGGGTCCCGCGCTGGGCGTAGATATTGCCCGGCGCCATCCAGCTGAGCGTTTGATCACCCGCCGCCTCGATATAGGCCCCGCGCACCGGATCGGCCTTGATCTTGACCTTGTCAGCGAAGTTGGGGGTCGCGACACCGCCGGCGAGATCGGCGGTGAGGCCCTTATCGCCCGACAAATGAAACAGCAGACCGCCAGGCCCGGCTTCCGCCGCATGGACCGACCCCGCGCTGGCGATCAAGGCCGCAGACAGCAGCAGCGAGGCCTTGAGGGTGATCTTGGTTTTCCGGGACACGACGCCCTCCCTGAATTCCGCTCATTTTCGAGTCTTCTAGGAAACCGGTGTCATCCAAACGTGGATGGATATCAAGACGTCGTTTTGCGCGAGCGGCGCTTGGCTGCGGTTGTGGCCCGGTCGCGCAAAGAACGCCAACGGAGTCGGCGCCCTTTGCTTCGAGATTAATTGCCCGGGACGCGAAGGTCCCGCAGCCGTGTTCGCACTAGAATTGCCAGCCGAAGCCCGACGCACCGAGCGCGGCGTCTGGTAGGACCGGACCTTGCCGTAGGTGGCGCTGGGATGACCGCCGGCCGTCTCACCGAACTCGTCGTAGCCGGCGCCACCCTGAAGGTTGAAGACGTTGAAGATATCGGCTCGCAACACGAGCCCGCTGCTGTCCTCGTTGCCCACCAGGGGCACGAGCGGCACGAGCGGCACGAACCGGGACGGCACGGTGTTTCGGACCGAAAGGTCGAAGCGGGTGATCCGATCGCGGTGAAATGAAGTCCCTCGATTAACAACTTGGCCGCCACAGAATCGCGAGTTGGCTCCGTCGCCGTTGGCGTCTTGCCAGTCCCCTGACATCTGCGAACGACGCTTTGCGCGGCCGCCGTCAGCGGCCACAATGGGCCAATGACATCCCCGCCCGTCCTACGCCAACCCCGACGATCCTGATCGCCACGGTGGGTATCTGGCTGTTGGCCTATGCCGCCATGACCCTGAGTTGGATCAGCGTCCAGGCGTCGCACTTCTGGGACGGGTCCGTGCGCCGGCCGATCATCTGCTGCATAGGGGCGCTGATGTGTCAGGCGATGGGGCCAGCGCTGGATCGCTCGGCGTCCTGGCCCATCGTTCGACTCCTGGGCCTGGCGGCGGGGAATTGATTGCGCGCTGATCTTCGGCGTGGCGGACTACACCGTTTACGTCGCCATTCTGCCTCGCTGGCCAGACTCCACCAACCGGCTCGAGCCGTTCCTCCTGACCTAGGTGGCGGTCCGGAATGGCGTCAGGCTCCCGCCCGTGCTCTCGTCACTCCGCGTCAGTAGGCGCGGGAGCGCTGATTGATGGACGTGCTGATCTCCGAGGCCCAGGACTGGGAACGCGACGCGGCCCAGCGGCTGGCGCCCGCCCATTCCGTCCGCTGCATGTCGGGGCCGTTGGACGTCGCGGGGCTGGATGATGTGGCGAAGGTCGAGGTCCTTTCGACCTTCATTGATTCCAAGCTCACCGCCGAGGCGCTTCGACCGTTTTGCCAGCTGAAGTTGATCGCCACCCGCTCCACCGGTTACGACCATATTGACCTGGACTACTGCCGTGCGGCTGGGATCGTTGTCTGCAACGTTCCCGACTATGGCGACCCCACTGTGGCCGAGCATACCTTCGGCCTGTTGCTGGCCTTGGCCCGCAAGGTGGCGGAAGCGGTAGCGCGAACCCGGCGTGGTGACTTCAGCCAGACGGGACTGCGCGGTTTCGACCTGGCCGGCAAGACTCTCGGGGTGGTCGGGACCGGCCGGATCGGCCGACGGGTGATCCAGATCGCCAAGGGGTTCTGCATGACCGTAATCGCCTTCGACGCCTATCCGGATCCCGGCCTGGAGGCGACGCTGGGGATGCGCTACGTGGCGCTGCCCGAACTCCTCGCCACCTGCGATGTCCTCACTCTCCACATTCCGGGCGGCGAGGGCACGCGCGACCTGATTGGGGCGGAGGCGCTGGCGCGGATGAAGCCGAGCGCGGTGCTGGTCAACACCGCGCGCGGCGGTGTGGTCAATGTCGAGGCTCTGATCCACGCCCTGACCGAGGGACGGCTGGCCGGGGCGGCGCTGGACGTGCTGAGCGAAGAGCCCTGGCTGCGTGACGAGGCCAATATCTTCCGGGCCGGCTCAGGCCTTGGGGCGGACGGGATGCGGACCTTGGTGGCCAATCACGCCCTTCTGAAATTTTCCAATGTCATCGTGACGCCGCACATCGCTTATGACACCGACGAGGCGGTGCGGCGGATCATGGAAATCACACTGGGCAATATCGAAGCGTTCGCGGCGGGCGAGCCCCGAAACGTCGTCGGAACGCCTTAAGCATTCAGGAGGCTACTGTCAGACGTGGGGGCGTACCCCTTCATCGGACGCGGGCGCGCGGTCCGGTATTGTCTCTGGCGGACGGCGGGCCAGGATGAGCGGTCGGGCGCCCTGGGCAGGAGACCGACCGCTCGCCGTGGAATTAGGCGTTGACGGCGTCTTTCAGCTGCTTGGCCGGCGTGAACGCGACCTTCTTGCTGGCGGCGATTTCGATCGCCGCGCCCGTCGAGGGGTTGCGGCCGGTGCGGGCCGGCTTGGCCTGCACCTTGAATTTTCCAAAGCCCGGGATTGAAACTTCTTCGCCCTTCACGGCCGCATCGGTTAGCGACTTAAAGACGCCGTCGATGATGGCCTTGGCTTGGGCCTTGGTCAGCTTGTCGTCGGCGGCCACGGTGGCGTCGATCAGATCCGAAACGTTCATAAGTCAGCTCATCTGCTGGGAATCAAAAGAGAGCCAAGCCTGCCGGGGGAAACGCGCTTTGTCACCCCATGATAGCGGTGACGGTTAATAGGGCTGATTATGGTGCTCCTTCGGCTCGCACAACCCATGAAAACTCATATCTGCCAATAGGTTAGTTTTTACTATGGTCAAGCTGGACCTGTCGCGGGCACGACTGCGGCAGGCCCAGGGGGCGCTGCCGGCGGCCGATGTGCTGGGCATGACCGGACTGCAGGACGGCGTCGATCGCAATGGCCGGGAGGTTCTGGCGGCGGCGGCCTTGAGCACCTTGCTCGCGGTCGGAGCCGAGGCGGGCGCGTCGGACGAGTCCGATCTGGCGCGAGCGGTGCGCCGGGGCGCCTCGGACGCGGCGGGCGATGTCGGCCGCCAGATGGCCGGCTCCAGTCTGGCTCGCGCCCCGACCCTGACCATTCGGCCCGGCGCGCCGCTGCGCGTGCTGTTGACCCGGGATCTTGTGCTTGAGCCCTATGACGAAGGACGCCGCCCATGACCAAGTTGAAGTTGGGACCGATCGAGGACGACACCCCGGTCAAGGTCACCTTGGACCTGCCGGCCGTCTTGCACCGGGACCTGGTGGCCTATGGCCAGGCCCTGGGCGCGGAGACCGGCGGCAAGGCCGTCGAGCCAGCCAAGCTGATCGGGCCGATGCTGTCGCGGTTCATTGAGACGGACCGGGGGTTTGTTCGTGGAAGGCGGGTCGGAAAGCCATGATCGGCAGGGGGATGTGACGGAATCTGGTTGGGCGACCGATCAATCCGGCGTTTTCGGCGACGTTACGCATGCCTCTATCGAACCGGCGGGAGAGCAAGGTGGTTGGTCGAGAGCACTGTGTGCAGCCGGGAACGTACTGTCATCCTCATCGGACAGCCCAGGATGGGCCCTGCGGGATGCAATCTCATCATCGGGCCGTTGATGTACCCCTTGCCATCCTCGCCTCCCGCAACACGCCTGACTGACCGCCAAGCCTCGCTAATCCCTACGACGACTTCTGCTGGCCATCGTCGTCCGCCATGGCGCGAACCAGATCCAGGATCTGGCGGCGGACACGACCCTTTCCAATTTTCGGGAAGATCGCCGCCAGTTCCAGGCCCTCGGGCGTATTCAGAAAGTCCGTGATGACCCGATTGGCCGCCTCGCCGACATCGTCGCTCTCATCGGTGACAGGATCGGCAAGGCCGTCGAAGAAATATGACACCGGGACCTGGAGCGTCTTGGCGATCTCGTACAGCTTCGATGCGCTGACCCGATTGGCGCCGCGCTCGTACTTCTGGACTTGCTGAAAGGTCAGCTTGAGCGCGTCGGCAAGATGTTCCTGGCTGACGCCGAGCATCTTGCGGCGCATGCGAACGCGACCGCCGACATGGAGATCGACCAGATTGGGGGTTCGAGCTTCGGGGATAGAGGTCAAGTGTCAGCTCCGTCGGGTTTCGGCTCGGAAAGGGCCACGCGATCACAAGGCAGCGGTTCAGCGGAAGAACGGCTTGCGCCGCTCCATTTCAAGCCCGTTCTCCAATGAAGCTGTATTGGGGGCGGATTGGACGGGTCCGGATCGTTCCGTCATGCTGGTTGGATGGCCAAGTACGATCCCCTGTGCGGACATTTGCGTCGCCAACGGCACGCCGAGTTCGAACTAACCTTCCCCGAGATCGAGCGCACCCTTGGCGTCATGGTCCCCAAGAGCGCCACTCGGCCGCAATGGTGGGCGAACGTGACCGACCCCGACACGGCCCATGTCCAGCGGAAGGCTTGGCGCGAGGCCGGCTATGACGCCTTCCTTCTGGTCGGCAAGGACCGCGTGAGGTTCAAGCGATCAGGTTAGCAAGGCCCGGCAGTTCAGGTCCCCTTGGGGCATGATGATCTAGCAGGGTCTTTTTCGCCCGCGTCCGCGGGCGCTTGGCTTGGGGCGCCGCCCCCGGCGCGCTTCGGATCGTCTTCCGCCCAGCTTCGGCCGGCTTTGCCGGCCTGCCAGCCGGGTCCCCGCGAAGCCGCCGCTCCGCTTGCACCCCCGGTCTCGCCGACGGGCAAGGGTTCATGTTGAACCCCTGTTTTGAGGATGAGGAAGATGGGAGAAGTTGCTGAAAAACTTGAGCCTCGGATCTACGTCGCTTGTCTGGCCGCCTACAATAACGGGCGCCTGCATGGCGTCTGGATTGATGTCGAGGACGACGCCAACACCGACACGGTTCGCGACGCCATCAACGCCATGCTGAAGGCCTCGCCCGTGCCCGGCGCCGAGGAATACGCCATTCATGATCACGAGGGTTTTGGCGGGGTCGAGATCGCCGAATATGCCGGGATCGACAAGGTGGTGGAGATCGCCGCTTTCCTGCGTGTGTACGGCGGCTTGGGCGCCTTGGTGCTGGAGCATTTCGGCGACGACCTGGAGGCGGCGCGAACGGCCCTGGTCGAGGACTATCACGGCGTCTTCGACAGCCTTGCCGACTGCATCCAGGAGGTGACCGAGGAGGCCACGGCCATCCCCGAGCGCTTGCGCTACTACATCGATTGGGAGGCCATGGGCCGCGACGCTGAGCTCAATGGCGACATCTTCACGATCAAGACCGCTCATGACGAGGTCCACGTGTTCTGGAACCGCTGACGTCGTGGTTTCACCCACCTAGCCGAGGGCGCGATTGAGCTCATAGGCCAGTCGCACCCCGGCCCGTTGGAGTTGCAGCGCGGCGGCGGCCCGCGCCTTGGCCTCGTAGCCGTCGGGCAGCGCGATCGGCGCGGTGTCCGAAGCGCAGCCCGGCGCCGAGCCCAGGGTGTAGGCGCTCGCCTTGGCCACCGCATAGCTTTCCAGCGCCCAGGCCTTGGGCCCGTCCTTGGCCCAGGCCTTGCGTTGCGCCGGGGTGATCTGGGCGCTGAGCGCCTTTGCGATCGTCTCGGCGTCCGGCCCCAGGCCATCGACCACGACACTGTCCCAATAGCTGTGCAGGTTCACGGTGCGCGGACCGCCCAGCGCCGCGCCCTTGGGATCGTCCTCGGCCGCGTGGGCCAAGCAGTGATCGATATGGTCGTGGATCAGGGTCTTCTTGGCGGCGGCGACCGCCTTCTCGATGGCGTGAAGTTGCTGGGCCAGTTCCAGGCAGGTGCGGCCCGCCTCGATCATGGCGATGGTCTTGCGCAGATGCCGTTCGGCTCGCTTGAGCCGATTGACGATCTCGGGGTGGGTTTCATGGACGACGTGGACCATGGCTAGAACCGATCCTCCTGGAGGGGATAGCGTCCAACGGCTTTCAGGGGATGCCGACCGGCCGGCCGTTCAGCCCGTCTTGCGAAACAGGCACCGGTTGAAGGCCTGCACGCCGCCGCCCGGCGTGACGTGGTCCTCGCGCCAGCTGTCTTGCAGGCTGAAGGCCTCGCCCAGTTCGGCCGATAGGCTTTCGGGGCCGTATTGGACGATCGACAGGCCGCTGCAGCGTTCGGGGCCGCCCAGGGCGAAGGTGGCCATCAACAGCGCGCCGCCGGGCGCCAGGCCCTGTTCCAGCGCCGCGCGGTAACCGGCCCGGTCGGCGGCTTCCGTCAAGAAATGGAACACCGCCCGGTCATGCCAGATCGCATAGCGGCGCTCCGGCCGCCAGGTCGTGATGTCGGCGGCGATCCATTCGACATCGTCAGCCCTTTCCCCAAGTCGGGCTCGCGCCACGTCCAAGGCCGGTTGGGCGATGTCGAGCACGGCCAGGTCACGCCAGCCGCGTTCGAGCAGGGCGTCGACGAGGTTGGAGGCGCCACCGCCGACATCGATCAATCCTTTGGATTTGGCGGGCGTGATCCGCGCCTGGGCGTCCAGCGAAGGCGCGGGCGCGGGTTGATACCAGCTGACGGTGTCGGCGTGCTTGGTGACGTAGAGGGTTTCCCAGTGCTCGGCGCGGTCCGGCATCCTGTATCCTTGAGGCGTCGTCGGGCTGATCCCTACTGCCGAAGATGGAGACGCTCCCGCCGTTCGGCCAGGGGCCGGCGGGCGGGAGCGCTCCTCAGGAGGATCAGGCCGCGACCTCCCCGGGCTTGCGCCGCCGAGAGGCCAGGGCATAGAGCGCCGGCAGCACCAGCAGGGTCAGGATCGTCGAGGAGACGATGCCGCCGATCACCACGGTGGCCAGCGGACGCTGCACCTCCGAGCCGGCCCCGACATTGAACGCCATCGGCACGAAGCCGAGGCTGGCGACCAGGGCGGTCATCAGCACGGGGCGAAGACGCCCAAGGGCGCCTTCGCGGATCGCGTCCTCGAGATTTCGGCCTTCGTCGAGCAGGCTCCGAATGAAGGTGACCATCACCACGCCGTTCAACACCGCGACGCCCGACAAGGCGATGAACCCGACCGCCGCCGAGATCGACAGCGGCAGGCCCCGCATCATCAGGGCCGCGACCCCGCCGGTCAGGGCCAGGGGCACGCCGGAGAACACCACCCCGGCGTCCTTCCAGGAGCGAAAGAGCAGGAACAGCAAGCCGAAGATCACCAACAGGGCGGCCGGCACGACCAGTTGCAGGCGGCGCGCGGCCGAGGTCAGTTGCTCGAAGGTGCCGCCATAATCGACCCAATAGCCGGTCGGAACCTCGACTCGATCATCGACCGCCTTCCGCAGGGCGGTGACGAACGAGCCGAGGTCGCGGCCGCGGACATTGGCCGTGACCACGACCTTGCGCTTGCCATCGCTGCGGCCGATCTGGTTGGGACCGATCACCACCTCGACCTTGGCGACGTCGGCCAGGGGCACGAAGCCCCGCGCGCCGTCGGAAGCGGGCAGGGGGATTTGCAGCCTACCGATCTCGTCGACGTCTCGTCGCAGCACCTCCGGCAGGCGCACGACGATGTCGAAGCGCCGGTCGCCCTCGAAGATCTGGCCCGCGGTCGCGCCGCCGATCGAGGCGGAGACCACGTCCTGGACATCGGCGATGTTGAGGCCAAACCGCGCCAGGGCGTCGCGGTCGGGGGTGATCTGCAGCACCGGCAAGCCGGTGGTCTGCTCGACCTTGACGTCCTGGGCGCCCTCGATTTTGCCGACCACCTCCTCGATGGCCTTGCCGGTTTGCAGCAGGACGTCGAGGTCATCGCCATAGACATTGATCGCCACGTCCGAGCGCACCCCGGAGATCAGCTCGTTGAAGCGCATCTGGATCGGCTGAGTGAACTCGTAATTATTACCCGGCACGGTCTCGACGGCCTCCTGCAGTTCGGCGACCAGCTGGGCCTTGGGCTTGCGCGGATCGGGCCAGTCCTTGCGATCCTTCAGCAGCACGAAGGTGTCGGCGACGCTGGGCGGCATCGGATCGGTGGCCACCTCGGCGGTGCCCATCTTGGCCACGACCTTGTCGACCTCGGGGAATTGCTTGATCCGCGCCTCCAAAGCCGTCTGCATCTTCACCGCCTGGGTCAGGCTGGTCCCAGGAATGCGCAGGGCGTGCAGGGCGATGTCGCCTTCGTCGAGACTGGGAATGAACTCCGAGCCCATGCGCGAGGCGGCCAGGCCGGCGATCAGCACCAGGACGATCGCCCCGGCCACGAAGGCGGTCTTGAACCGCAAGGCCGTGGCCAGGGCTGGCTCATAGGCGCGCCGGGCCAGGCCCATCAGCTTGCTCTCCTTCTCCTCGACCCTGCCGGTCACGAACAGCGCGACGGCGGCGGGGACGAAGGTCAGGGACAGCAGCAGGGCCGAGGTCAGGGCGATGACGACCGTGATGGCCATCGGGTGGAACATCTTCCCCTCGACCCCGGTCAGGGCGAAGATCGGCACATAGACCAGGGTGATGATCAGCACGCCGAACAAGGACGGCTTGATGACCTCGCCGGTGGCCTCCGCGGCCAGGTCGAAGCGCTCCTGCCGTGACAGCAGCCGGCCCAGCTGGTGCTGGGCCATGCCAAACCGCCTCAGGCAGTTCTCGACGATGATCACCGCGCCGTCGACGATCAGGCCAAAGTCCAGCGCCCCCAGGCTCATCAGATTGCCCGAGGTTTTGGTCTGCACCATGCCGGTGATGGTCATCAGCATGGCCAGGGGGATGACCGCTGCGGTGATCAGGGCGGCGCGGATGTTTCCGAGCAGCAGGAACAGCACGACGATCACCAGCAGGGCGCCTTCGACCAGGTTGGTCTCGACCGTGGCGATGGTGCGATCGACGAGGTCGGTGCGGTCGTAGATCGGCTTGGCGGTGACCCCGGCCGGCAGGGCCTTGGCGGCGACCTCCAGCTTGGCGGCCACGGCGCGCGACACCGTGCGGCTGTTCTCGCCGACCAGCATCATCACCGTGCCCAGCACGACCTCGCGGCCGTTCTCGGTGGCCGCGCCGGTGCGCAGCTCCTCGCCCATCACCACGTCGGCGATATCGGCGATGCGGATCGGCGCGCCGCCGCGATTGGCGACCACGATGCGATTTAGGTCCGCGATGCCGGCGGCCTGGCCCGGCGTGCGGACCAGATATTGTTCGCCGTAGCGCTCGACATAGCCGGCGCCGACATTGGCGTTGTTGTTCTCAAGTGCGGCGATCACCTCGTCCATCGTCACGCCATAGGCCGCCAGCCGCTGCGGCCAGGGGGTGACATGGTACTGGCGGACATAGCCGCCGATGGTGTTGACCTCGGTGACGCCCGGCGTGTTGCGCAGCTGTGGCCGGACCACCCAGTCCTGCAGGGTGCGCAGGTCCTCGGGGCTGTAGGCCTCGCCACCGGGCTTGCGGGCCCCCGGGCTGGCCTCGACCGTGTACATGAAGATCTCGCCCAGCCCCGTTGCGATCGGGCCAAGCTCGGGTTCGACGCCCTTGGGCAGCTGGCCGCGAACGGTCTGCAGGCGCTCGTTGATCAGCTGGCGGGCGAAGTAGATGTCGGTCCCGTCGCGGAACACGGCGGTGACCTGGCTGAGGCCATAGCGCGAGATCGAGCGGGTGTATTCCAGGCCCGGAACCCCGGCGATGACCGTCTCGACCGGGAAGGTGACCCGTTGTTCGGATTCGAGCGGCGAGTAGCCTGCGGCCTCGGTGTTGATCTGGACTTGGACGTTGGTGATGTCGGGGGTGGCGTCGATCGGCAGGCGCTGGAAACTCCAGATCCCCAAGCCCGCCAGTACGACGACGAAAGCCATGACCGCCCAGCGATGGACGATCGAGGCGGCGATGATGCGGTTCAGCATGACGCGCCCCTAATGATCGTGGCTCGCGCCGGACTTCTCGATGTCCGCGCGAATGAGGAAGGCGCCGTCGGTGACGTACTGGGTTCCAGGCTCCAGGCCGCCCAGGACTTCCGTCCATTCGGGCGTGCGGACGCCAAGCTCCAGCATCCGTACCTCGTAGGTGTCGCCGACCTTGGCGAACACTACCTCGAAGTCCCGGAAGCGCTGGATGGCTTTGGTCCGCACCGCCAGGGCCGCCGGTCGCGAGCCGACCGTGACGGCGCCCTCGACGCCCAGGCCCGGCCGCCAGGCGGGGCCGGCCCCATCGGGCAGATGGACGTGGGCCAGCTGGGTTTGGCTGGCCATGTCGGCCGAGGGCAGGATCGACTCCACCGTGGCCAGGATGCGGTCGGTCCCCGACAGGCTGCGCACCTCGACGCTCTGGCCGACCCGGACCCGCTCGGAGTCGCGCGGATAGACGAACAGCTCGGCGTGAAGCTTGGTCGGATCGGCGATCACGAAGATCGGCCGGTCATGGGCCACGTCGCCGACATTGCTGTTCTTCTCGATGATCTGGCCCGAGATCGGGGCCGGGATCGAATAGGTCTGCAGGCTCTCAGACGACTCGACGCGGGCCACGATCTGGCCCTTGCGGACCATCTGGCCCAACTCGCCGCGCAGGCTCATGATCCGGCCGGGATACCAGGCGCGGACCTCGCCCTTGCCTTCCGGCGTTACTTCGATCCGACCGTTGAGCGTCACGGTCTCGCCGATCGCCATGGGGCCGGCCGTCTCGATCTTGACGCCGCCGGCCTGGGCGGCCTGGGCGGTCATGGTCGTGCGGCCCTCATAGGAGGCATAGCGCCAGGCGTGCGTCCTACCGCCCTCGCCGGCGCTGACCGCCACGTCGAACGAGTGCGGCTCGGCCACCACGCCCGCGCCGCGCAGATAGTCTTCCCGCGGATTGAAGGTGAAGCGATCCACTTGGCCGCCAAGCTTGGTCAGGGCCACCTCAACGGTCACCTGTCGCGGATCGATCGGCTTGTCCTTGCGGTAGGGATAGAAGCGGAACTCCGGCTCGACGCCGGTCTCGAAGACCGTCACCTCCAGGCTGAAGTCGCCGTCGCGCAGCAGGCGGCCGTTGTGGGGGCCGCGCTCGAACTCGGCTTCGGCCTCGCCATGGTCATCGGGCTTGGCGGCCTTGTCGCCGGCCCCGCAGGCGGTCAGGCCCAGGGCGGCCGTGCCCAGAAGCAGCGCCCACAGGGGGCGGCGGGTCAGGGTCGGGTTCATGGTTGAAGCTCCGTGCGGGCGAGCATCGCGTGCGCGCCGGTCAGGCGATCCAGGGCCGCCCCGTCTTGATGGAAGGATTTGAGGATCTCGACCCGGCGGGTCCTGGCGTCGATCAGGGCGCGTTGGGCGGCGATGACGTCGAGATAGCTGAAGCCGCCGCGATTGAAGCCGTCGCGAACCAGGGTCACGGCGCGCTCGGCATTGGGCAGCACCTCCGCGTCGGTCCGCTTGACCTCGGCGGCGGCGGCCGCGCGGCGAGCGATCAGGCGGGCGATCTCGCGCTCGCGTTCAATCTGGAAGGCGCCCAGATCGGCCGCGATCACCGCCCGTTCGGCACGGGCCCGGTCGATGGCGCCGCGGTTGGTGTCGTAGCGGCCCAAGGGGATGCTCGCGCCGACCACCAGGGCCACCGCACCTTCGTCCTGAAGGTGGCGGACGCCGAGGCTGACGGTGGGGTCCTGCACGGCCCGGCTCTGCTCGACGGCGATGCGGGCGGTGGCGACGTCCTGCTCGACGGCCAGCAGCTTCAGGTCTGGCGTATCGACCGCGGCGGTCGCGCCACCTGAGCGGCGGGTGTCTTCGAACAGGTCTTCCGGGACCGAGAACTCGGCCGAGCCGCTCCAATAGGCGGCCAGGGCCGCGCGCGCGTCGCGCCCGTTGGTCTGGGCCCGATCCAGGCTGACCCTGGCCTGGGCCAGTTCGGCCTCGGCGCGGGCCCCGGCGAACAGCGGGTCACGCGCGCCGGCCACGCGGCGGCTGACTTCCCGCTCGGCGCGCAGGGCCACGGCCAGGCGCTCTTCAGCCACGGCGACCTCGGCCTGCGCGGCCAGGACATCGACGAAGGCCAGTTGCACGGCCTTGGCCAGGTCGAGGCGCCGGATCTGGGCGCGGGCTTCCACCAGGCCGATCTCGCGCTGCGCCAGGGCGGTGCGCGCCTGGCGCTTGCCGCCACGCTCATAGGTCTGCTGGTAGGACAGCGTGGCTTCGGTGCGGCCCAACGTCGAGAACGGCCCGCTGCCGGTGAAGTTCTCGACCTCCATTCCAAGGCTGGGATTGGGCCGGACATTGGCCTGGCGGACATTGGCTTTCGAGGCGTCGAGGCGGGCCTTGACGCCGGCCAGCGACGGGTCGGCCGAAAGGGTTCGCCGCAGCGCCTCGTCCAGCGACAGAGGCGCGGACGACGTTTGGGTGAAGGCGGGCGTGGCGACGATCAGGGCCGTGCTCATGATGAGCGCGCGCGCGTAGGCCGCGAGGCGACGCGCGGGCGCGCGGCCCGGCGAGGTCGGGGGCATGGGAAATCTCCAAGGCAGGGATCAGCGCGGCCGAGCGGCCGGCGCGGCTACAGACAGGTCGAGGTCTGGATCAGGCCTTTGGCGGACGCTTCAGGCCGCAACCGGCCAGGCCCGCATGATGAACGCTCCGCGCCGGCGCGACGCTCTGGCGGTGGGCGGGGGCCGCGAGGGGCATGGCCAGATCAACGCCCAGGCCAACGGCGTGGTGATCCACGTGGTGCTGATGCGGCTCGCCAGCGGGATCGGCGGGGCTGGCGGGATCGTCGATCGCCGCGTCGTCGCAATGGTGATGGTCATCCCCGACATCGCCGGCGGCCTGGGTCGCATGATGTCCGGCGTGGTCGGCCATCTCGAAGGCCTGCGCCGCCGTCTGACCGGCGAGCGACAGCGCGATCGCCACACACAGCATGGCGACCCACCCGCTCGTTTGCCGAAACAGCGCCAAGCCCATGCCGACGGTGATGCGCCCGGAGCGTTCCTGATGCAAGACGCGCAAGGTCGCATTCGCGTGGTCGATCCTCCGCGAGCCCGGTGGGCGCCTCACGCCGCGGCCCTGAGTTCAGCCTGCGACTGGCGCACGATGACATAGGCCGATTGCAGGAAGACCCCAGCCAGGAAGACACCGGTGATCAGATCGGGCCAGCGCGATCCGGTCAACCAGACCAACCCTCCCGCGACAACCACGGCAAGGCTTTCGATCAGGTCGTTGCGGGTGCAGAGCCAGACGGATCGCACATTGGCGTCGCCATCGCGAAACCGCACCAGCAGCAGGGCGGCCAGGAGGTTGGCCAGAAAGCCCAGGACGCCAAGGCCAGTGATGACATTGCCCTGCGGCGGCGCGCCGGTCATCGCCCGCCAGATCGCGAAGCTCAGGACCGCGGCCGCAACGACGGCGAGGCTGGCGCCCTTGAGCAGCGCGGCGCCGGCGCGGGTTCGCGCCGACCGGCCGATGACCCAGAGGCTGATGGCGTAGGTGGCGCTATCGGCCAGGAAGTCCAGGGCGTTGGCCGCCAGGGCCGCGGACCCCTGCGCCAGGCTGCCAAACGCGACAGCGATGAAGGCCGCCACGTTGATGGCGATCACCGCCATCAGGATGCGGCGATAGGCGGGCGAGGTGCCGTCGAAGACGACGGACTGGCCGCAGCAACTGGTCGCGCAGGGTTTGGTGTCGGTCTCTACGGTCATGGCGTCCCTTGAATCAGGAGGACACTCTGCTTCCTCTAGTGACTAGAGGAGCAAGGGTCTATCATGCGCCCACGATGGAAAATCTCAGATCCTCGCCGGATGCGCCGCGCGCGATCGGCCAACTCGCCGCCCTCACGGGCGTTAAGGTCCCGACCATCCGCTTCTACGAGCAGATCGGTCTGCTGCCCGAACCGTCGCGGACATCGAGCGCCCGGCGGCAGTATGACGCCGACGCCGTTCGACGGCTCACCTTCATCCGGCACGCGCGCCAACTGGGCTTCCCCGTGGAAGCGATCCGTTCGCTGCTTGAGCTTTCCGACCATCCCGATCGCTCCTGTGAACAGGCCAACCAGCTGGCGGCGCAACAACTCGCCGCCGTCGATGAGAAGATCGCCCAGCTGCAGACGCTAAGGCGCGAACTCCACCGTCTCGCCCATGCGGGTTGCCTGGGTCAGGTCGCCGAATGTCACGTCCTTGAAAGCCTCGGCGAACCCGCGGGGTAGCCTAGTCGCGCCGCCCGACGACTTGTCATCCAATGGGGGTATCGGCCGCCGACCGCTCGACGTTGATCGCGATTCCATCGCTGCTTTTTCCCGACCTCGGAGAGATCCCTTGAAGAACTGGTTGAAGGTGAGCTCGGCGGCGGTAGGCATCGCGATGATCGCCGCCCCCGCCTTTGGCCACCAGCCGGGGCATCGCCGTTCGCCCCCTGCCGTCCATCGCGCGCATCCTTCGGCGTCGATCGCGACGCCGGCGTCGGGCGAGCGACGCTGGCTGGCGGGCGATCACCACATCCATAGCCAGTTCAGCGCCGACTACACCGAGAACGCCGCCGATCCAGCCCAGCCGCCGACCTCGGTGCTCGGCGCTGATGGTCGCTATCCCATCCCGACAAACGCCGAGATGGCCAAGACCCACGGTCTGGCCTGGATGGTCTCGACCGATCACGGCGGCCCCAACCATTCCAAGATCGATCATGATCTGGCCTATCCTGAGCTGATGCGCTCGCGCCTGCTGGTGCCGGAGGTCTTGCAGTTCTACGGCATGGAATTTGACACCCCGGCCGGCGATCACAGCAGCCTCATCGTGCCCAACACGCGTGACGAGCGCGAGGCGCTCCACGGCATCGAGCATGGCTTCTCCAAGCGGGATACCTGGCCGCGCGATCCCTCCCGGGACACCGAGCCAAGGATGATCGACGCCTTGACGCACATGAAGGCGCTGAAGTCGCCGCCGATCGTCATCGCCAACCACCCGTCTCGTTCGGCCACCGGCGTCGGCGCCTGGGGCGCCTACACGCCCCAGGAGTTTCGAAACTGGAACGACACGGCGCCCAATGTCGCCATCGGCATGGAGGGCGCGCCGGGGCACCAAGCGTCCGCCCTTCGCGCTGACGGGTCCAGCAATCGGCTAGGCGTCAGGGGTGGCTACGGCAAATCCCCGACGCTTGGCGGTTTCGATCAGATGACCGCCCGACTGGGCGGGTTCTGGGACGCGATGTTGGGCGAGGGGCGTGGCTGGTGGATCACCTCCACCTCGGATTCCCACCACAACTGGCGCGACGGCGGCGATGATTTCTGGCCAGGCGAATACTCGAAGACCTATGTGCTCGCGACGCGCGATCACGCCGACATCCTGGAGGGTCTTCGCGGCGGCCGCGTGTTCGTCACGACCGGCGACCTGATCTCCGAGCTCGACTTGACGGTGAGGACGATCGGCGGCCACGAGGCGATGATTGACGGCGAAGTCCGCGGCAAGCCCGGTGAGGCGGTCGAGGTCAAGATCCGTGTGGGCGATCCAGCCGGCGCCAACCATGCCGGCCGGCGGCCCGAGGTCAGGCGCATCGACCTGATCGTGGGCCGGGTCACCGGGCCGGCGGCGGACCGTTCAGCCGACACCAACCCGACCACACGCGTCGAGCAGCGGTTCACGCCAGAGACCTGGGTGCGGGATGGGGAATATATCGTCGTGACCCACACCCTGCCGCGCCTCGACGCCAGCCTGTACCTGCGGGTCCGCGGAACCAGCACCGATGAGTTGGAGCCGGTCGCGGACGTCGCTGGCGAAGACCCCTGGGCCGACCTCTGGTTCTATTCCAATCCGGTGTTCATAAACAAACTCTAGGCGCGACCAGCCGCGCAATTGCTTCACGCGCCGCGCGGCCCCAGCAGGATGACGCCGGCGCCGACCAGGCAGATCAGCGCTCCGATCGCGTCCCAGCGATCCGGACGCAGGCCTTCCACCGACCACAGCCAGGCCAGGGACGCGCAGATATAGACCCCGCCATAGGCGGCGTAGGCGCGGCCCGCGGCGCTGCTGTCGACCTGGGTCAGCAGCCAGGCGAACAGGGCCAGGCACGCCATGCCCGGCGCCAGCCACCAGATCGACTTCCCCTGCCGCAGCCAAGCCCAGAAGCTGAAGCAGCCGGCGATCTCGGCCACGGCGGCGGCGATGTAGAGGAAGGCGGTCTTGGTCATTGGCGATCCTATCCGACGCGTCGTCGGACCGTTTAGCCCGCCGGCGAGGCTCTTGGCGATCACGTGATCAAATTCCCGCGAGCAGGCCGGCGCGGCGCAACGCCCAACTTCAGCTTCGCATCTCTGACACATGCCGCTGCTATTGAAATCGACATACGATATCGAACTTCGAGTTTGATGAAGCACGCCCTTAGGGCAGGTCTCGAAGATGAGGAAGCCGCCGCAGTGCGGCGCATCGCAAGGGAAGGTAGCCATGAAGAGTCTGATCGGTGTCGTTGCGGGCGTGGCGCTGCTCTCCGGCGCTTCGAGCGCCCAGGCCGCGCGAGACTTCGTCTGGGCGACGGGCTCGTCGACAGTCCATCCGTTCGCGCTCCGCGTCGCCGAGAACACCACGCGCAAGACCGGCGGCAAGATCGCCAAGATCGAGAGCACCGGCACCGGCGGCGGCTTCAAGTCGTTCTGCGGCGGAACGGGCGAGCGCTTCCCCGACATCGCCAATGCGTCGCGACCGATGAAGAAGGCGGAGTTCGAAGCCTGCAACGCCAACGGGGTCACCGGCGTCGTCGAGCTGAAGATCGGTTTCGACGGCGTGGTGGTCGCGGTCGACGACAAGGCCCCGGACTATGGCTTCACCGTCGAGCAACTCTATCTTGGCCTGGCCGCCAACAGCCTTCGCGGCGGCCAGTTCGTCGCCAATCCCTTCCAGACCTGGAAGGAGGTGTCGCCAAGCCTGCCGGCCGCGCCGATCCGCGTCTATGGACCGCCGCCTGGTTCAGGCACCCGCGACGCCTTCGTCGAACTGGCGATCGAGGCGGGGGCGAGCAAGCTGCCGTCCGGGCAGGCGCTACGGGCGAAGGATCCGGCCGCCTTCCGAGCCAAGGTCGATCCGCTCCGGCCGGACGGAGCCTGGACCGACGCCGGCGAAAACGACAACGACATCGTCGAGACCATCGAGCGCCGCCCTGGCGTGCTGGGCGTCTTTGGCTACTCGTTCCTGGCTCAGAACGACCATCTGATCAAGGCGGCTAGCATCAGCGGCGTCAAGCCGACCCCGCAGACGATCACCAACGGCAGCTATCCGCTGTCGCGTGCCCTCTACATCTACGTCAAGACGGCCAATCTCGGCGATACGCCCGGATTGAAGCCTTCATCGCCGAGTTGGTGTCGGATTCGGCGGTGGGGCGCGGCGGATACCTCCAGCAGCGCGGACTGGTGCCGCTTCCACCAGCGCAACATCAGGCAGTGAGGGCCGCGGCCGTTTCGGCCCGGCCGATGGCCGCGCCCAAGGAGTGACGGGCAGGTTGGTGCGATGGGTCTCTCGCCGGCCGGCTAGGTCGTCATCTTGATGAGCATGGCGCCGGCGACGCACAAGATCACGACGGCCAGCGGCGGCGCCTTCCAGCGCTCCAGGAGCAGGAACCCGGTCGCCGCGATGGCGACGTCGCGTCCGTCGCGGATGGCGCTCGTCCAGATGGGGTCATAGAGCGCCGCCGCCAGCACGCCGACCACGGCGGCATTGACCCCGGCCAATCCTCCCTTGGCCGCCGGGTGTCGGCTGATCCAGCTCCACAGCGGCACGCCCGCCAGTACGAGCAGCATGCCCGGGAGGAAGATGAAGACGGTGGCGACCAGGGCCCAGAGGGCGGTCGTCATGGCGCCGTGCGGGGACCCGGCCGCCGCGCCGAGATAGGTGGCGAAGGTGAACAGCGGGCCCGGGACGGCCTGGGTTGCGCCATAGCCGGCCAGGAACCTGTCCTCGCTCAGCCAGCCTTGCGGAACGAGGCTGTCGTGCAGCAGCGGCAGGACCACGTGGCCGCCGCCGAACACCAGGGCGCCGGCGCGATAGAACACCCCCATCAGGTCCGTCGTCGAACCCGGGGCGAGGCTGCCCAGCCAGGGCAGGCCGACGAGCAGCGCGATGAAGACCGCGAAGGCGGCGACGCCGACGCGCCGGCGCACGGGCAGGGCCGGCGGCGACGGCGGCAGGTCCACACCGCGGCAGAGGATCACGCCGCCGATGGCTCCCAGAGCCAGGGCGACCAGTTGCAGCGCCGCGCCGCCGACCACCAGCAGAAGGGCGGCGGCGACCAGGGCCAGGCCGGCGCGCGGCAGGTCCGGGCAGAGCTTGCGCGCCATGCTCCACACCGCCTGGGCGACGACAGCGACGGCCACGAGCTTGAGGCCATGCAATCCCGCCAGCGTCAGCGGATCCTTCAGGGCCGGGGCGGCCAGGGCGAACAGGTAAAGCGCCAGGGCCGAGGGCAGGGTGAAGCCGATCCAGGCGGCCAGGGCTCCCAGCCAGCCGGCCCGCTTGAGCCCGATCAGCGCCCCGACCTGGCTGCTGGCCGGTCCGGGCAGCATCTGGCACAGCGCCACCAGGCCGGCATACTCGTCCGCCGACAGCCATTGGCGGCGCTGGACATAGGCGCGTTCGAAATAGGCCAGGTGGGCGATCGGTCCGCCGAACGAGGTCAGGCCCAGGCCCAGCGACACCGCCAGGACCTCGAAGGCCGATCGTCGCGGCGCGGGCGACGCCACGGGCTCCGCCGTCGTCATGCCCGGCCTTCCGCCGTCAGGCCGGGGCCTGGTCGTGGACCTCGCGCACCAGTTCGCGCACGCGCAGCTTGGCGATGGCGAGCGCCTCCAAGCCCAAGGGCGTGGCCCGATAGAGCCGCCGGAAGGTCTTGCCGATCTGTTCCTTGCGCGAGGCCAGGTAGCCCTTGCGTTCCATGCCGTGCAGCATCGGGTAGAGCGTGCCGGGGCTGAGCTTGTAGCCGTGGTGGCCAAGCTCCTCGATCATCCATTGCCCGTAGATCTCGCCGTCGGCGGCGTGATGCAAGACGTGCAGCCGGATCAGGCCGGCGAGGAGATCGTGGTGTTCCAGCACGCAAGGTCATTCCGTTGACAGCTCCACGAAATCGGATATCGATAACGAGGGCCGTAATAGGCGCGGTCGAGACCCCTGTCACGGCTTGTTCAAGCCGTTCGAGCCCCCTCGCGCACCTTACAGGACAAGCGCGCGATGAGACCAGCCACACCTTCCCCAACTCGTTCGCCGTCCCGCCGCGCCGCCTTCGCTGCCACCGTCGGTCTCGCCGCCGGCGCGGCCCTGCTGCTGCCGGGATGCACCAAGGGAGAGGATAGGGACAAGAAAAGGCGAGGGCGGGGTTTCGGCCCCCTCAGGTGAGGAAGGCGTCGACTCTCACCTCCGGCGGTCCAGCCGTCATCCGCCCGACCACCCTGGCGGCGTTGAAGCCCGCGTCCACGACCGTGCGTAGAACGGCGTCGGCGTCCTCGGGGGCGACCGCGATCAGCAGGCCGCCGCTAGTCTGCGGATCGGCGAGCAAATCCCGCCGCCAGTCCGGGGCGGCGGGGGGAATCTGGACTGCCGCGCCATAGCTGGCCCAGTTGCGAACGGCGGCTCCGGTGCGGACCCCCGCCTGGGCCAGGGCCGCGACCTCGGGAAGCAGGACCGGCGCGTCGGCGTCGAGTTCGGCGGCGAGCCCAGCGCCGCGGCACATCTCGAGTAGATGGCCCAGCAGGCCAAACCCGGTCACATCGGTAACGGCATGGACCCCGGCGATGTCCCCCAGCACCGAGCCGACGGTGTTCAACTGGGTGGTGGTGGCGATCAGGGCCGCGTAGCCCTCGGCCGACAGGCGCTGCTGCTTGAACGCCGCGCTCAGCACGCCGACGCCCAAGGCCTTGGTCAGGATCAGAACGTCGCCGGCCCGCGCGCCGCGGTTGGACAGCACGCGGTCGGGATGGACCAGACCCAGGGCGACCAGGCCGTAGATCGGCTCGACGCTGTCGATGGAGTGGCCGCCGGCGATCGGCACGCCGGCCGCCGCGCAGACCGAGGCCCCGCCGGCCAGGATCGCGCCGATGGTCTCCAACGGCAGCTTGTCGATGGGCATGCCGACGATTGCCAGGGCGAAGATCGGCGTCGCCCCCATCGCATAGACGTCCGATAGCGCGTTGGTCGCGGCGATGCGCCCAAAGTCATGGGGATCGTCGACGACGGGCATGAAGAAGTCGGTGGTGGCAACCAGGGCCTGCTGGTCGTTCAGCCGCCAGACCGCGGCGTCGTCCGAGGTTTCGGTTCCCACCATCAGGTTGGGAAACAGGCCGGCGGCCGGCGATTGGGCCAGAATCTCGCGCAGCACGGCGGGCGACAGCTTGCAGCCGCAGCCGCCGCCGTGGGCCAGGGAGGTCAGTCGAACGGGATCGGGCAAGCGGACGGCTCCTGCAACATCGCCACCACGATCCGGGCGAGTCTTCTCGCGGGGACCTTACGATTCCCCGGCGCGTCGCGCATAGTCGCCGCTGAGAAAAGCGATGATGACGAGATCCGACAGGATGATGATCGACCCGTGGCGGACCCTCAGGCGGACATGAAGCCGCTTCAAGTCCTGAAATCCGCCGATCCCGCCGCGCTCGCGGCCTATGACCAGATCATCGATGTGCGCAGTCCCGGCGAGTTCGCCCAGGACCATCTGCCCGGGGCGATCAACCTGCCGGTGCTCGACGACGCCCAGCGCGCAGAGGTCGGAACGATCTACGTCCAAAAATCGCGGCTGCGCGCCAACCGGATCGGCGCGGCCCATGTGGCGCGCAACATCGCCCATCACCTGGAGACCAGTCTCGCCGACCGACCCGAGGACTTCAAACCCCTGGTCTATTGCTGGCGCGGTGGGCAGCGGTCCAACGCCATGGCCACCATCCTTCAGCGGGTTGGCTGGCGGACGGCGGTGCTGGAGGGCGGCTACAAGACCTATCGTCGCTGGGTGCAGGCCAGACTCTATGACGCGCCCTGCGATCTGGACCTGGTCCTGCTGGACGGTGACACCGGCTCGGCTAAGACGGCGATCCTCAACGATCTGGCCCGCCTTGGCGTGCAGACCATCGACTTGGAAGGCCTGGCCTGTCATCGCGGCTCGCTGTTCGGGGCGGTGTCCGGCCAGCCGCAACCGGGTCAGAAGCTGTTCGAGAGCCAACTGATCGCGGCGCTCGACGGGCTCGATCCAGCGCGGCCGGTGGTCGTGGAGGCCGAGTCCAGCAAGATCGGCAACCGCGTCGTGCCGCCGATGCTATGGGAGGCGATGCGCCGGGCGCCGCGGATCGAGGTTACCGCGCCACTGCCGGAACGGGCGCGCTACCTGGTCGAGGCCTATGGCGATATCGGCCACCAGCGCGAGGCGCTGTTGGCGATCCTCGAGCGCCTGCCGATCCATCCCAGCCAGAAGCGGCTCGCGGCTTGGCGCGAGATGGTCGAGGCGGGAGCCCTGGCGGATCTGGCTGAAGCCTTGATGGCCGCCCATTATGATCTGGCCTATGCGCGAGAGCGTCGAAAGTCCCAACACGCAACCTTAGCCAGCCTCGCTCTCGATCGGCTGAATCCTGCCGCGCTGGACCGGGCTGCGGCCAGGATTGTCGAGATCATCACCGCCCGCGTGTGTTCGCGCGTCGCCGGAGAGACCTGAGACCACAATGGCGGGCTATCGCCGGCGGATACAGCAAGGTCGGCTTGCGGAAGCGCTAGGCTCGCCTGTCGTCAGACCGCCGCCCGCGATGCGACAGTCGAGTGGGGATCAGGCCGCCGTTCTGCCAGCTAGGACGTCGTGAATCGATTCCGGGCGGAGGTGGGTGTAGCGCTTGAGCATCTTCCAATCCTTGTGGCCGCTGACCAGAGCGGCCTGTTCGATGCGCAGGCCCAGCTCGAACAAACGGCTGGTGCCCTCGTGGCGGAGATCGTGGAAGCGGAGGTCGTTGATCGCCAGCTTGGCGCAGGCCCGTGTGAAGGCGGCGCTGATCGACTTGCCGTTATACGGGAAGATGCGTTGTTCGGCGTTGCGCCGAAGCTCGCGCTGCACCTCGATCAAGGCCACCGCGTCGAAACCAGACGCGGCCAGGAGTGGGATCCTCTGGTCGTTGCCGGCCTTGTTTCGAGGGTCCTTTCGGTCCCGAATGATCAGCATCTTTGTGCGGGCCAGATAGTCGTCCCAAACGATGCGACAGATCTCGTCTTGGCGCATGGCTGTGGCGATGGCGAACTTCATGATCCGCGACATCGGCAAGGTCAGGCGGTTCATGGTGTCGAAGTAGAGGAACAGCCGCTCGAGTTCCTCGTCGGTGGGACGTCGATCACGCTCGTTGCTCTTGCCGATCAGGCCGAGGTGGGTGAGGGCGACACGCGCCACATCCACCTGGTCGGGCTTGGTCTCAATGTCATGTAGCGCAGCGACGCTGATCAGGACGGTCTTGATCGTGCCGATATACATGCCCACCGTCACGGGACCCGCGCCGCCCTTGGCGCGGCGCTTGCCAAAAGCGATGAGCGGAAGGCGGTCCAGTTCGGCGAACTTCGACTTCCCGACCGGATCGGCCTTCAACATCTTAAGCATGTCGAGCTTGGTTCGACCGATCTTCTTGCCGACCGACTTGAGGTCTTCGATATGCAGATCGATCAGGTCAACCAGGGTCCGCTTGTCCGCGATACGGGTGGACTTGGGCTTGCCGCCCCGATCGATGGTGCTCTCGGCCGCCGTGGCCCAACGCCGCGCGTCCTCGCGCCGGTGGAAGGTCTCGCTTATATAGCGCCCCTTGCGGCGGACAACGGCGCGCCAGGACCCGGACGGGAGCTTCACGAACGTGGCCAATTTTCGTGTACTCCCTGTGTACAGTGAGGCGTCGTACCGTGGCGAAAAGTGGCGTGTTTCAGCGTATTTTAGGTGTACACGCCGCCTATCTAACTCTTTGAATGTACGTTAAAAATGCAGCAATTTCAATCACATAGATTCTCTTGTGCGCCTATGATGGACTGGAGCGACCGTCACTGTCGGTCGTTGCATCGCGTGCTGTCTCGGCGGATGCTGCTCTATTCGGAAATGGTCACCAGCGGCGCCGTGCTGAACGGCGATCGCGAAAAGCTGCTCGGCTTCGACGATGGCCAGCATCCGGTGGCCCTGCAGTTGGGTGGTTCCGACCCCGCCGACCTGGCGGCCGCGGCCAAGATTGGCGAGGACTTCGGCTATGACGAGATCAATTTGAATGTAGGCTGCCCATCCGACCGCGTGCAGAGCGGCCGGTTCGGCGCTTGCCTGATGCGCGAGCCGGCGCTGGTGGCCGACTGCATGGCGGCGATGGCGGCGGCGGTGTCCGTGCCGGTGACGGTCAAGTGTCGGATCGGCGTCGATGACCAGGATCCGGAACAGAGCCTGTTCGAACTTGTCGATTTGTCGGCGAAGGCTGGCGTTTCGACCTTCGTGGTCCATGCTCGCAAAGCCTGGTTGAAGGGGCTGTCACCCAAGGAAAACCGCGACGTACCGCCTTTGGACTATCGATTGGTCCATCGCCTGAAGGCCCAGCGCCCGGACCTCACGATCATCATCAATGGCGGGGTCCCCGATCTGGATGTTTCATTGGCGCAGCTTGAGCTCGTGGACGGGGTGATGCTGGGCCGCGCGGCCTATCACGAGCCGGGCCTGTTGGGTCAGGTCGACCGGCGGGTGTTCGGCGAAGGGCGAGATATCGACGCCTTCGAGGCCGTCGAGCTTTACAAACCTTATATGGCCAAGCAATTGGCGACGGGCGTGCATTTGGCGGCCATGAGCCGGCACATGCTGGGTCTGTTCCACGGCCTGCCGGGCGCGCGGGCCTGGCGCCGGATACTCACGGTCGAGGGGGTCGGCCCCGACGCGGGGCTGAACGTCGTCGATCGGGCGGCGGCCGCTGTCCGCCAGGCGATGGACGCCCGCGAGGCGCGCTTCGCCGAGAGGATCGCGAGCTAAGCCCTACGACCGCAGGACCAGCGCGCGCGGCGTGGCTTGGAAACTGGAGAGGCGGCCCAGATAGCTCATGCCCAGCAGCGACGTGTCCAGGCCGTGCTCGATGACCATGGCGTCGACGTCGTGAACCTGCGCGCCGGCCACCGCCACGCTGGCCAGCTTGACCGAAGCGGCCCGGGCTTGGCCGGACGCGGTCATCACCGTGTAACGATAATCGAGCTTGCGGACGTCGATGCCCAGGCGCTGGGCGTCGGTCTGGCTCAGGGCGACCGTGGTGGCGCCCGTGTCGATCAGGAAGCGAATAGCGCGGCCATCGACCTTGGCCTCGGCCCAGAAGTGGCCGTCTGGACCCTTGACGATCTGGGCCGCGCCGTCGTCGATGGAGGCGGTAGCAGGGGCCGAGCCGCGCAGGTCCGGCTGGCGCAGATCATCCAGCGATACGACGGCTTTCGCCGCCCCGACCGCAGAGAGCGCGCCTACGATCGCGATGGTCACGAACTTGAGCATCGAAGTCACCCCGCCATACAGGCTTGCTGACCGTTTCTACGGCCGTTGCGGGGAGAATAGTCGCGAATGGGTTTTCAACCCGTGAATCGACAGATATGCGACCCATTGTAGTTAATTAAACAATAATCTTACTGCAAGTTAAAAAACCGTAATACTGTTGTTGTGCGAGATTACACTTAGGTAATGTGCAATATGACTTCGATTTAACTTAAGTTCTTGCGCAATTCGCGGCAAATGCCTCGCGGCAAGTAAATGTTTATCGAGGAACACCGCCATGCATAAAATCATCGTCGCGACCGTCGTCGCCGTTTCCGCTCTGGCGGGCGCCGCCCAGGCCGGAACCAGCAACTATGAATTCCTGCAAGCCGCTCGCTGCCGCGGCCTGGCCGCGTCGGAAGGGCTCGGCAAGTTGGACACCAGCAACATCGACACCTTCCTGAAGCAGGAAGGCAGCGCTCGCGAACTGCCGGTTCGCGTCTCGGCCGGCAACAAGATCACCGCCGCCCAGAAGGAAGGCGACAAGGCCCAAGGCTCCAAGAAGGAAAAATTGCTGGCTGAACGCTCGGGCGCCTGCTCGGCCTGGCTCAACGCCTCCGCCGCGAACTAGGACGTTCAAGACGAACCCAGGTCGGCCGTCAGGCTGGCCACGGGGTCAGGGCGCAGGGGCAGGGCGGTCATGATCGCCGCCCGCTCCTCGTCGCTCAGGCGCGCCCACCCGGCGATCTCCGGAAGGGTTCGTCTGCATCCCAGGCAGACCCCGGTCCGCCCATCCACCGCGCACACCTTCACGCAGGGTGTCGCGATGGGGCGGGGTGGAGAGGATGGAGCGGCCAAGGTCATGGTCAAAGTTCGCCCCTCCTGCCGGTCGGCGCAAGAGGCGACCCGGCGAACGCCCTTGCATCGGGCGCGGGCTGGCTTATGTCCGCGCCCATGACCACTTCTCCATTCGACGACATCCGCAAGCTGGCGGCCGACGCGCCGTCCGCGCCAATCGCCTGCGCTCCCCCCGGCGGCGATCGTCTGGCCGAGCTCTCGGCCTGGCTGACGGCCTGGACCGGCAAGACGCCGCCTGTCGTGCTGCGTCCCGTGGTCGCCCTGTATGCCGGCGCGGTTCAGGGCGTGGGGCCGAGGGGTTACGCCCGAGCTCGCCTGGAGGCCGTGGCCTCGGGCGGGGCCAATGTATGCCGTATCGCTGGCGCTCAGGGGGCGGGACTGGAAGCCTTCGACCTGGCCGTCGATCGTCCGACGCCGGACGCGGCCTCAAAAGCCTCGATGAGCGAGAAGGAGTGCGCCGCGACGATGGCGTTCGGTATGGAGGCCCTGGCCAAGCAGCCAGATCTGCTGATCCCAGGCGTCATCGCCGCCGAGACCGTGCGTACCGCCGCGACTATCGCCTTGGCCCTGTTCGGCGGAGACGCCGCCGACTGGACCGAGGCGCCCGAGCCGGTGGCCGCCGCCGTGGCCCGCGCCGCTGCTGAGGACGATCTGTCCGATCCTCTGCAAGTCCTGCGTCAGCTCGGTGGACGCGAGACCGCCGCCCTGGTCGGCGCGATCCTGGCGGCCCGGGTGCAGAAGATTCCGGTTCTGCTCGATGGTTACGCCGCCTGCGCCGCGGCCGCCGTGTTGCATATGATCGATCCGGCGTTGATCGCCCACTGCCAGGCCGCCCACGTCGGGACGGCAAAGGGCCATGCGCGGCTGCTCCAGGTCTTGGACAAGCGGCCCCTGATCGACCTGGACATCGTCGAGGAGGAGGGGGTCGGCGGTGTCACCGCCCTGGCCTTGGTGCGGCTGGCCTGCGAGGTCCGGTAGCCATTTCCGCTCAAAACTGATCGTTGTTTACGTTGACGCTAAGGTCATCTTTCCAAACGCGCGTTCGAACCCTATTGTGACTCCCGACAGTCAAGACGGCCCCTTGAGAGGCCGATTTCCCGGGAGCCCGCCATGAACCTCGATTTCTCGCCTGAAGACGTCGCCTTCCGCGACGAAGTCCGGGCGTTCATCGCCGAGAACTACCCCGCTGGCCTGCGCGAGAAGCAGGAGGAGGGCGAAGAGATGGCCAAAGACGATTTTCTCTCGTGGCACCGCATCCTGGCCAAGAAAGGCTGGGTCGCCCCGGCCTGGCCGGAAAAATTCGGCGGCCCGGGCTGGACCTCGGTGCAGCGATACATCTGGTCGGAAGAGACCGCTCGCGCCGACTGCGTGCCGATCCTGCCGTTCGGAATCAACATGGTCGGCCCGGTGATCTACACCTTCGCCACCCCCGAGCAGCAGGAACGCTTTCTGCCGCCGACCCTGTCGGGCGACATCTGGTGGGCTCAAGGCTATTCGGAGCCGGGCGCGGGTTCGGATCTGGCCAGCCTGAAGACCAAGGCCGAGCGTTTCACTGGCGACGACGGCAAGGAATACTACCTGGTCAACGGCCAGAAGACCTGGACCACCCTGGCCCAGCACGGCGACTGGATCTTCTGCCTTGTCCGCACCGACCCGGTGGCCAAGATCCAGGAGGGCATCTCGTTCCTGCTGATCGACATGAAGTCGCCGGGCGTGACCGTCCGTCCGATCATTACCCTGGGCGGCGAGCACGAGGTCAACGAGGTCTGGCTCGAGAACGTCAAGGTGCCGGTCGAAAACCGCATTTTCGACGAGAACAAGGGCTGGACCTGCGCCAAGTTCCTGCTGGCCCACGAGCGTTCTGGCATTGCCGGCGTGGCGCGCTCCAAGCGCGGCATCGAGCGAATTCGCCAGTTGGCTCAGACTGAACTGGGCGATGACGGCCTGCCACTGCTGACCGACCCGGCGTTCAAGCGCAAGGTCGCCGACCTGGAGATCGACCTGACGGCCCTGGAATATACCGAGTTGCGCACCCTGGCCGGTGAAGCGGCTGGCAAGGGCCCAGGTCCGGAGTCCTCGGTGCTGAAGATCAAGGGGACCGAGATTCAGCAACGGATCACCGAGCTGGTGCTTGAAGCGGCCGGCCATTACAGCGCGCCCTATTTCCGCGGCTTCCCGAAGGACGGCGACAACGCCCATCCGATCGGCCCGGACTTCGCTCATCGCGCCGCCCCGACCTATTTCAACGTCCGCAAGACGTCGATCTACGGTGGCTCCAACGAAATCCAACGCAACATCATCGCCAAGATGGTGCTGGGACTGTGATCAAGGCCTAAGCATTTGCAGTTCCCCTCCCCCTTGCGGGGAGGGGGTAGGGGGTGGGGGTGTCAGAACGAACTCCAGGACCTTTGCACACATCAGAGCAGGCCGATCGATCAGCCCGCCGGATGCGCCGTGAGCCGACCCTGGCGGAAAAGCTGTTTTGGAAAGCACTGCGAAAGATCGAGATTTCCGGATCTCACTTTCGCCGCCAAGCGCCCTTCGGTCCCTACATCGTGGATTTCGTCTGCCACCATCATCGTGTGATTATCGAGGTGGACGGCGGAATTCACGACCTGCCCCACGTGGCGTCCCGCGACGCCGAACGCCAATCCTGGCTTGAAAAACGCGGCTATACGGTGATCCGTATTCCCAACGAGCAAGCCATCTACGACCCGCATACCGCCGCTCAGCGCGTAGTCTCCATCCTCGACGCTGGCACCCCCACCCCCAACCCCTCCCCGCAAGGGGGAGGGGGGTCATAAGAGGAAACGCCTCATGGACTTCAACTTCACCGAAGAGCAGTCGATGGTCCGCGACACCGTCGCGAGCTTCCTGCAGGACAAGTACAACTTCGAGACCCGCCGCAAGATCGTGGCCTCGGAGAGCGGCTGGCGCGCCGACTACTGGCAGGCCTTCGCCGAGGAACTGGGCATCTTGGGCGCCTCGTTCAGCGAAGAGCTGGGCGGCCTGGGTGGGGGCGCCATCGACAACATGATCATCATGGAAGAGTTCGGCAAAGCCCTGGTCATCGAGCCCTATGTGGGCACGGTGGTGATCGGCGGCGGCTTCATGAAGCACTCGGGATATGCCGGCGCGACCAGTGTCATCGAAGGCATCATCGCCGGCACGACGACCATTGCCTTCGCCTATGCCGAGCCGCAGGGGCGCTACACCTGGCAGGACCTCAAGACCACGGCCAAGAAGGACGGCTCGGGCTATGTGCTGAACGGCCACAAGGCCGTGGTGGTGGGCGCGCCATTCGCCAGCCACCTGTTGGTCACCGCCCGCACCGGCGGCGGCCAGCGCGACACCGGCGGCGTGTCGGTGTTCCTGGTCGACAAGACCCTGCCGGGCATCGTCACACGCGACTATCCGACGGTGGACGGCGGCCGCGCCTCCGAAGTGTTCTTCGAGAATGTCTCGATCCCCGCGGACGCCTTGATCGGTGAAGAGGGTCACGGCCTTCCGCTCGTCAACAAGGTGCTGGACGAGGCCACGGCCGCTGTCGGCGCCGAGGCCGTGGGCGTGCTGCGCAAGCTGCACGAGGGTACGCTGGACTACGCCAAGCAGCGCAAGCAGTTCGGCACCGCGATCAGCAACTTCCAGGTGCTTCAACACCGCATGGTCGACATGTTCATCGAGGTCGAGCAGGCCGTTTCGATGACCTATATGGCCACCATCAAGCTGGACGAAGGCGACGACGAGCGGGCCAAGGCCGTCTCGGCCGCCAAGGTCCGGATCGGCCGGGCCTGCAAGTTCGTCGGCCAGAACGCCATCCAGATCCACGGCGGCATGGGCATGACCGACGAGCTGGCCATCGGCCACTATTTCAAGCGCGCCTCGATCATCGAGGGCCTGTTCGGCTCGGTCGATCACCACCTGAAGCGCTATGAATCACTGTCGTTCGGCAAGGCGGCCTGACCGCCGTTCACGGACAACTGTCGATTGAAGCCGAAACCGCCCGCGACATCCCGTCGCGGGCGGTTTTTGTTTGCGACGCAAGGCCTTGCTCGAACAAGGAAAACGCCCATCGTCCGTAGGCGGAATTCATCAGGGTTCGGACGATTTTTCTTGCGTCTCGAACAGTCTGGGGCATGCTTGACGATGACGCGCTGACGACTGGGAGGGGGCAAGCCCCTGTGAGCCGCGCGCGTCTCCTGGTCCAACGGCCTGTCTTGTTTTTCAAGCGAAGTCTGGGAGACGCCGCCATGAACGTATCGAAGATGAACCACGCCATGCTGTCCTTCGCCCTGCTGGGCGGGATGCTCGTCGGCGGGAGACCCGCGCTCAAGCCGACGGCTCAGCCGTCAAAGGCGTCGGAGCGGAAATAGGAAAAAAAAGGGGCGGTCCGCTGTGCGGGCCGCCCCTTCCTGTCGTCAATGTCCAAGTCCTAGGACTTGGCGGCCGTGTTGCAGTCGGCGAGGCCGGCGGCGTCCAGCTCTTCGCCGCGATAGTTGAAGGTCGTGATCGCGCCAAGTTCCGCCGCGACCTTGCGGCAGGCGCGACCGATCGGAAGCGACTTGACTGCGGGCGCGGCGCAGACGTCACCGGTGCAGCGCCAGGCGGCGCCGTCCAGGATCAAGGTCGGAGCCTTGGATGGGGCCTTGAGCTTGAGGACCGCTCCCTCGGCCGCCAAGGCGGCGGACGACATGGCGGAAGCCGCGACAAGCGCGGCGACAAAAAGACGCATGATGGTTTCCTATATCCCCGGGCCGACAAGGGGAGGTCGGCCCATCTCAGGTTCGTTTCTTTTCGCTACTAAGTCAAGAAGCGGAGCGTGTCCGAAGCGTTTGTTTGCCTGGTTTCCAAGCTCCAGGCCAGTAGGGTTGGCGTTATATCGCTGGCCTTTTCAACGGACCGCCAGCAATCGGCCAGGCTGGGCGGGGTCAAACCCTCGTCGATGGTGTGCTGTAGCAGGGCGAACAAGGGGTCCCAGAAGCCGCGTGGGTTGTGAAACATGATCGGCTTGGCGTGCAGGTCTAGCCGTCGCCATGACAGGAGCTCGATGATTTCCTCCAGCGTGCCGATCCCGCCGGGCAGCACCACGAATGCGTCGGAACGCTCGAACATCATCATCTTGCGCTCGTGCATCGAGGTGACGATCACGGTCTCGACGTCGTCGAACGGCTGCTCACGGCCGCGCAGAAAGTCGGGGATGATGCCAAGGACCTTGCCCCCCGCAGCATGAGCCCCGCGCGCCGTGGCGCCCATCAGGCCCACGCCGCCGCCGCCATAGACCAGCTTCAGCCCGGCCCTGGCGAAATCGCCGCCAATTTCGAAGGCCGCGTTCAGAAAAGCGGGATCGGCCGTGTTCGACGACCCGCAGTAGACGCAGACGGACGTCAGCGCGCTGGCGCCGGGGCTGGTTTGCTCGCTGGACAGGTCGGGCATCGTCGTCCACTCCAGGAAAAATAAACAGCGGGCCGGTTCTTGTGGACAAGCGCGGCGCGCCGCACGTGAACACCCAGGAAATTGGCCGGCGGGGCGTCGTCGGTCGTTGGATACGCCATGATCAGGATTCGGAAGATCGGTTTCAAGTCGGCCATGCTCCTGGCTGTGGCCGCGGCCCTGGCTTTGGGAGCCTGTGATGGCGGCGAAGGCTGGCGGCATGCTCCGGCCGCGACGGACCCCGAGCAAGCCTCGCCCCAGGCCGACTATCTCAAGCCGCCGGAGGTTCTTTCTGCGGCCCGTCAGGCCGACGGCGTGGTGCTGTCGGGTCAGGCGGCCCCAGGGTCCAGCGTACGGCTGGGCGCGCCGACTGGTGAAGCCCTGTTGGGTCAGGCTGACGAGGCCGGCCATTGGCGCTTGCTGGCCCCTCAGGCCGCAGAGCCTAGGCTCTACGGCCTGTCGATGACCCTGCAGGGGCGCACAGTGCAGGCCCAGGGCTATCTGATGGTGACCCCCGGCGGCTTGGCCGTGCTGCTGCGGGCCGGGGCGGGGGCGGAGGTCCTGGCCCAGACCTCGCCGTCGCCACGCATTCTGGCCGTCGACTACGACCGCAGCGGCGGAGGCGTGATCTCCGGTGTCGCCATGCCCGGCGCAGGGCTGGGCGTCCGCGTTGATCGCACCACGCGTGGTGAGGGCAAGGCTGACGAGGCAGGCCGGTTCGCCCTATCGCTCAACCAGGCCTTGGGGGCTGGCGCCCGTACGATTCAGGTCGCCGGCGAGGGGGGGGAGCAACAGATCGTGCTCGAGGTGAGCCCACCCCAGCCGCCGTCGGGCGGTCCCGTGCGGTCGACCCTCACGCCGCGAGGCTGGCGTGTCGATTGGATCACGCCGGGCGGCGGCGTGCAGACCACGCAATTGCTAGAAGGCGCCCAGTGAGAGGCATGGCGCGCGGCGGCGCGGCCGTCTCTGGCGCGGTCTCGGCCCCGGACGTCAAGCCCAACGGCTGGAAGGCCCTCACCGACCTCGCCCGCCTCGTCATGCGCTCCGAGGCGCCTGGGCTGCGCTGGCGCGTGTCCGTCGCCCTGGCCTTCACTTTCGTCGGCAAGTTCCTGGGCGTGATCGCCCCCTTGCTGCTGGGCAAGGCCGTCAATGAGCTGAGCCAGGGCAAGACCGCCGCCGCGCAGGTCAGCTTCGCCTTCGCGGGCCTGGCTGGCGGCTGGGCCTTGATCCGGTTCATCGCCGCCGCCGCGCCCCAGGCCCGTGATGCAGTGTTCACGCCAGTCGCCCAGGCGGCCCAGACTCGGGCGGCGGTTGAGACCTTCGCCCACGCCCTGTCGCTGTCGATCGACTTCCACCAGACCAAGCGCACGGGCTCGCTGTCGCGGGTGATCGATCGCGGGGCGCGGTCGATGGACTTCCTGCTGCGCGGCCTGGTGTTCAACATCGCGCCCACCGCCGTCGAACTGATCATGGCCGCCGTCGTGCTGGCCAAGGCCTATGACTGGCGCTTCGCCCTGACGGCGGTGGTCACCGTGGTGATCTATGGCGTGATCACCTTCTCGATCTCCGACTGGCGCATCGGTCATCGCCGCGTGATGAACGAGGCCGACGCCGAGGCCGCCGGCCGGGCCGTCGACGCCTTGCTGAACTACGAGACGGTCAAGGCCTTCGGGGCCGAGGACCGGGCGGTGGCCGGCTATGACAACGCCCTGCGCACCTATGGCGAGGCCAATATCAAGGCGACCAACTCGCTGACCCTGTTGAACGTCATCCAGTCGGCGGTGATGAGCCTGGGTCTGGGCGTCATGGCCATCCTGGCTGGCAGCGAGGCCGCACATGGCGACATCGGCCCGGGCGACGTCACAGCCGCAGTGCTGATCCTGGTCAATCTGTATGGCCCGCTGAACATCCTGGGTTTCGCCTATCGCGAGATCCGCCAGTCGTTCATTGATATGGAAGCCATGCTCGAGCTGCGCCGCGCCCAGCCGGACGTGGCCGATGCCGCCGACGCCATCGATCTGCCGCCGCCCGCCGACAGACGGGGCGGGGCGGTGGCCTTCGAAGGCGTGTCCTTCCGCCATGGACAGCGCTCCGAGGGGCTGCAGACCGTGACCTTCGCCGCCGAACCCGGCACGACAGTGGCTATCGTCGGTCCATCGGGGGCAGGCAAGACCACCATGGTGCGTCTGGCCCTGCGGATGATCGACCCCCAGGCTGGGCGCGTCACCCTGGATGGCCATGACTTGAAAGCGCTGAAACAAACCTCCCTGCGCCGCGCCGTCGCCCTGGTGCCGCAGGATGTGGCCCTGTTCAACGACACCCTGATGGCCAACATCGCCTTTGCCCGTCCCGAGGCGTCTGAGGCCGACGTCTGGGCCGCCGCCGAGGCGGCCGAGCTGGGCGAGTTCATTCGAGGTCTACCCGAAGGCATGGAGACCAAGGTCGGCGAGCGCGGCCTGAAGCTGTCGGGCGGCGAGCGGCAGCGGGTCGGGATCGCCCGGGCCCTGCTGGCCGACCCGCGGGTATTGATCCTCGATGAGGCGACCAGCGCCCTGGACAGCCGCACCGAGGCGGCGATTCAGGCCACGCTTCGCAAAGCCAGGGCCGGGCGCACGACCTTGGTGGTGGCCCACCGCCTATCAACCATCGCCGACGCCGACGAGATCATCGTCCTACGCCGAGGCAGGGTGGTCGAGCGCGGCGCGCACGCAACTCTGCTAGACGCTGGCGGCGAATACGCGGCGTTGTGGCGCAGGCAGACCCGAGAGAAACCGGTTGCGGCGGAGTAGCCGCGTCATTGACTCGGCCGTCCGCCAAGCTAGAACGAATGTAGAACAAAAATGGCGGTTACTGTGATGCTGACGCGCAAGATCGATCGGGCTCTCGACGCCATGGCCGCGTGTCAGGATCGCGTGCCCGCCCTGCGCGAAATTTATCGCGCCGACAGCCCGGAGAGCTTGGCGCTGGCCAGCCTGCTGGAGGCCGTGGAGCGCGCCCAACGTGTCCTGCAGGGCGACACAGCCTCGACGGCGGGCTAGAGCATTTTTCGAGCGAAGCGGTTTCGGTTCGCGTGAAGAAAAATACGTCAAAACAAAAGGTTAGAGCTCTCGACCTGACGCAGTCAGGTCGAGAGCTCTAACGGGTCACAATTGTGGGGTGCGAGACCGGCGCCGCCCGCTGTAGTCTCAAACCCAGCCCCATTCGAGCTTAGGAGCCGCCCTTGCGCTATCTTCACACCATGGTCCGCGTGAAAGACCTCGACGCCTCGCTGCGCTTCTATGTCGACGGCCTGGGCCTGACCGAAATGTACCGGATGGAGAATGACAAGGGCCGCTTTACCCTGGTGTTCCTCGTCGCGCCTGAGGACGTCGAACTGGCCAAGGAGCGCCGCGCGCCTCTGGTCGAGTTGACCTATAATTGGGATCCCGAAGATTATGACGGCGGCCGCAATTTCGGCCACCTGGCCTACCGCGTCGATGACATCTACGAAACTTGCCAGCGGCTGATGGACATGGGCGTGACGATCAACCGTCCGCCGCGTGACGGCCACATGGCTTTCGTCCGCTCGCCCGACAATATCTCGGTGGAGCTGCTGCAGGATGGCAATCTGGATGCCGTCGAACCCTGGGCCTCGATGCCTAATACCGGGGCTTGGTAGGCGGCTTAAACGAGTTTGGTGCGCAATTCTGGCGGCGCGAACGTCGCGGCCAGGGCTTCCAGTCGCTGAGCAGGATCGTCGATGATCGCCAGCCAGGCCAAGCGCGCCAGTTCCAGCTTGTAGATCGTCGCATAGCCGGTCGAGAATGGTGACGGCGTGCTGCCAGGCGGTTCAGCGGCCTTGGCGTTCAGCAGGCGCTGGCGGGCGAGGATGGCCGGGCGGTCGATCAGTACCTGACCGTCACCTCCGGCGACCCAGCTATCGACCACCGCCGACGCGGCCACGGCGTAATAGACCATGACGGGAAGGGCGCGTTTCTGCGGCGCCGGCTCGGCGATCATGGTCGGCTTGGCGCTGGCGGGGTCGATGATCTTGAAAGCCAGCGCCGCTCCGCCCCGTTGCAGGACGGTCTTCCAATGATCGTTGGACTCACTCATGGTTAAGCCTGTATCCGCTGTGCGCCGCGCGGTGAAGGCCCAACGCGGCAAATGGCACAGCGGATACGGACTCAGTCGGAAATCTTCGGAGCGCTTGTCGCTACTCCGCCGCCACCGTCTCGCGAGCCGTCAGGGCCGGGTAGTCGGTGTACCCCTTGGCGCCAGGGCCATAGAAGGTCGTAGGGTCCGGCGCATTGAGCGCGGCGCCGGCCTTGAGGCGCTCGACCAGGTCCGGATTGGCGATATAGGCCTTGCCGAAGGCCACGGCGTCGGCCGCGCCGGTATCCAGAGCCGTCTGGGCGGTCTCGGCGGTGAACTGCTCGTTGGCGATATAGACGCCGCCGAACTTGGCCCGCAGATCTACGCCCAGGCTGTCTGGGCCCGAATATTCGCGGGCGCAGAGGAAGGCGATGCCGCGCTTGCCAAGTTCGGTGGCGATGTAACCGAATGTAGCGGCGAGATCGCTGTCGCCCATCGAATGGGCGTCGGCGCGCGGGGCCAGGTGGACGCCCACGCGACCCGGGCCAAAGACCGAGACGGCGGCGTCGGTGGCGTCTAGCAGCAGGCGCGCGCGGTTTTCGATCGAGCCGCCGTATTGGTCGGTGCGCTTGTTGGAGCCGTCCTGCAGGAATTGGTCGAGCAGGTAACCATTGGCGCCGTGCAGTTCCACGCCGTCAAAGCCAGCGTCCTTGGCGTTCTGGGCGCCGAGGCGGAAGGCCTCAACCACGCCGGCGACTTCCTCGGTTTCGAGGGCGCGCGGCGTGGGATAGGGACGCTCGGGGCGCAGTAGGCTGACATGACCGTTGGCGGGCAGGGCGCTAGGGCCGACCGGCGCGGCGCCGTCGTGGAACGAGGGATCGGAGACCCGGCCGACGTGCCAAATCTGCATGAAGATCCGACCACCCTTGTCATGCACGGCCTTGGTGATCAGCTTCCAGCCCTCAACCTGTTCCTTGGACCAGATGCCGGGCACGCCTTGATAGCCAACGCCTTGGGGCGAAACCGGCACGCCCTCGCTGATCAGCAGGCCGGCGGAGGCGCGCTGGGCGTAATATTCAGCCATCAGGGTGTTGGGGATCTGGCTGTCGCCGGCCCTTAGCCGGGTGAGCGGGGCCATCACGATACGATTGGGCAGGTCGAGGTCGCCGAGGCGAAGCGGGTCGAACAGTGTGGGCATGGAAGCAGTCCCTGAAGGGGTCGCCAACGACCGCGTCGGCGTCCAGCTTATCTGGAGCGTCACGGTGGGATCGCAACTGTCACAGGGGCTGATTTTATTCTGCGGGTCGCCGCAGGGAATCTGAACGGGCCATGCGGAACGTCCCGCAGCGTCCGATCGTTGGCTCTGAACACGAGTGGAGACTTCTCATGGCCGATCTTGACGTGACCAACGGCGACAAAGCCGACGACAGCTACGATCCCTCGACGGTCGAAGCCAACCGCAACATCCAGCAGGGCGGCGGAGTCGGCGCGCGCGACCTAGCCCGCCAGGACGAGCCCGCCGAGATTGTCACGCCCGACGGCGGCGACAGCGACGACGACGCGCCGGTCGAGTCGCTCGGGCTCGCCCATCCCAAAGACTGACCCCCATGGCCGAACTCGACGCCAAAAAGCGTGACAAGCTTCCCGACAAGGCGTTCGCCGAGCCGGACAAGCGGGCCTATCCGATCGAGGACAAGGCCCACGCCCGCAACGCCAAGGCTCGCGCCAGCCAGGCCGTGAAGGCGGGCCGAATGTCGAAGGTTGAGGCGACGAAGATCGACAAGAAGGCCGACGCCGTCCTCAAGAAGGACTGATCAGGCTCGACCTCGGCGGGTGGTCCGGTCTATTCGCGAAGGACCGTTCCACTCGCCGCCCAGAGAATCCCCATGCCCTCCGGCCTCGCCGCCCTGCTCGACGACATTGCCGGCATCACCAAGCTGGCCGCCGCTTCTTTGGACGACGTCGGCGCCGCCGCTGGCAAGGCAGGAACCAAGGCGGTCGGCGTGGTGATCGATGACACCGCCGTGACGCCGGGTTACGCCATGGGCTTCACGCCCGAGCGCGAACTGCCGATCGTCTGGAAGATCGCGGTAGGCTCGTTCCGCAACAAGCTGCTGTTCCTCCTGCCCGGTGCGCTGATCCTCAGCGCCTTCGCCCCTTGGGCCGTGACGCCGATCCTGATGTGCGGCGGGGCCTATCTGTGTTTCGAGGCCACCGAGAAGATCATCGAGTCCTTTGGTCACCACGAGGCCGGAGACGAGGTCGAGGAACTGGCCCAGAGCAGCGCCGAGCTCGAGGCCCAGAAGGTGGCCGGCGCCATTCGCACCGACCTGATCCTGTCGGGCGAGATCATGGCCATCGCCTTGGCCGACGTCGCCGACCGCCCCCTGGCCATCCAGGCCGCCGCGCTGGCGGTTATCGGGATCGCGCTGACCGTCGTGGTCTATGGCGTGGTCGGGTTGATCGTGAAGATGGACGACATCGGCTTGCATCTGGCCAAGGGGGCTTCGGCCCCGCTGCGCGGCTTCGGACGCGGGCTGGTCAAGGCCATGCCTGTGACCATGGAGGCGCTGACCGTGATCGGGACAGGGGCCATGCTGTGGGTCGGCGGCGGGATCATTGTCCATGGCCTGGAGCACTTCGGCCTCCACGCCATTCCCAAACTGGTCGAAACGGGCTCGCATTGGGCGGGGTCCGCACCGGTGGTCGGCGCGGTGACAGGTTGGATGGCGATGGCGGCGGGCTCTGCGGTGGTTGGATCGATCGTCGGCAGTGTCGTGGTGGGCGTGCTGCATCTCGTGCCGCGCCGCAAGGCCCATTGATTGATCAAGGTCTCGGTGCTTGAGTTTGCGCGGCGGCTGAGACAGCGAAGGAAAGCGACATGTGCGACGACGATATCCATCAGGGCCTGGTGCACGATCCCCGCCTTTCCCGCCGCGGCTTTGGCCTGATGACCGTTGCGATCGGCGGCCTGGCCGCGACAGCCGCCCACGCGCAGGACACGGTCGTCGAGCAGGACGTCCAGATCAAGACGCCGGACGGCGTGGCCGACGCCGCCCTTTACTACCCCAAGGGCAAGGGTGCCTGGCCGGCCGTTCTGGTGTGGCCCGACGTGATGAGCCTGCGGCCGGTGTTCCGCGACATGGGCCGCCGGCTGGCGGCGGCCGGCTACGTGGTGCTGGTGCCCAACCTCTACTACCGCGCCAAGAAGGCGCCGGTGATCGAGGGCGCGTTTAATTTCGCCAATCCCGAGGACCGGGCCAAGCTGACCCCGCTGCGCGCCACCGTGACCCCCGAAGGCACCGACCGCGACGCTGCCGCCTATATGGCCTTCCTGGACGCCCAGAAGCAGACCAGCAAGGCCAGGAAGATTGGCGTGCAGGGCTATTGCATGGGCGGGCCGCTGGCCTTTCGCACGGCCGCGGCGGCGCCGGGTCGCATCGCCGCGGTGGCCAGCTTCCACGGCGGCGGTCTGGTCACCGACCAGCCGACCAGCCCGCATCTACTGATCCCCAAGACTCACGCCGAATTCCTGATCGCGGTGGCTGACAACGACGACAAGTCGGACCCGACCGTGAAGGACAAGTTGAAGGCGGCCTTCGACACGGCCAAGCGGCCCGCCAAGGTCGAGGTCTATACCGGCGCTGCGCACGGCTGGACCGTCAAGGGTAGCCAGGTCTATGACGAAGCGGCCGCCGAGAAGGCTTGGGCCGAACTTCTGGTGTTGTACAAGCGCGCGCTCGCCTAGCGTCCGTCGCGGCGCGGACCGGCTGGTCCAGCCGCAGGTCGCGAGAATGGATCAAAGCCGCGCATAGCTTCGCGCTGTAGGGCGGCGGGAGTGCTCATGGTGGCTCTTTTTCGCAGGCTCATCCGTCCTAGCTTCAGTAGCGATGGAGGAAACGATGAGCCTGAAGAACAAATGTGTGGTGGTCACCGGTGGCAGCGCGCGAGGCCGCGCGCGGCTGAAGGCCATCAACGCCGAGCCGCCGCCCCAGCCCGTCAGCCGTCCGACTTCAGCGGCCGTCGCGCGTTATGTGACGCTGTTCAACCAGCGAAACTGGGAGGCCCTACGGGCGCTACTTGCCGACGACGTCCGGCTCAGTCAATCCGCCCATCCGCTCCGTGTCGGCGCGGCGGATGTGGGGATGTTCTTCACGATCTACGCCCAGAGCCCAACGGTTCACCTGGTTCCTGCCTGGAGAACCGCGAGGTCATAGCCGTTTTCGAGAACGGCCTGGGGCCAGCGCCCAGCTACATCATGTGGCTAGCTTGGCGTGAGGGCCAGATTGCCTTCATTCAGGACTATCGCCATGTCCGATATGTGGTCGCCGACGCCGAATTGGCGCTCGCGCCGTCCTAGAGCATCGCGCGGAAAAGTGGCAACCGGTTTCCGCAAAAGCGATGCGAAAACACAAGTCTAGAGCAAGCCGTGCGACTCCTATATCGCGCGGCTTGCTCTAGGCCTCGGCGGCGATCTGGCGCAAGGCCTGCTCGAAATAGTCCGCGGGCTGTCCGCCGGAGATCAGGTAGCGGTCGTTGATCACCACGGCGGGCACCGAGCTGATCCCGGCGGCCTGCCAGGCGCGCTCGGCCTCGCGGACCTCCTGGGCGTAGCGGCCCGAGGTCAGCACCTCATGCGCGGCATGCGGGTCGAGGCCAACCTGCAGCGCTGCCGCCACCAGCACCTCGTGGTCGGCAGGGCTTCGACCGTCCGTGAAATAGGCGTCGAAGAGGGCACGCTTCAGGGCCGGTTGGTGGCCGACGATCCCCGCCCAGTACAGCAGACGATGGGCGTCGAAGGTATTGTAGATTCGGCTATTCTCATCGGTCACCATGGTGAAGCCGACGGCGGCGGCCCGGTCGTGGATCGCCTGGCGGTTGGCTGCCGATTGCTCACGGGTCGCGCCGTACTTCTCGGCGACATGCTCGACGATGTTCTGCCCCTCGGGCGGCATGTTTGGATTGAGTTCGAACGGCTGAAAGTGAATCTCGGCCTCGACGAGATCGCCGACCCGCTCGAGCGCGGACTCCAGTCCACCCAGGCCGACGATGCACCAGGGGCAGGATATGTCGGAGACGAAGTCGATCTTCAGGGGCGTGGCCATGGCGGGTCCAGTCGTGGGGAGATTCGACATATAGGATGAGGCGCCGCGTGACCTAGGATCAAAAGACTCAAGGCCGCCGGGTGGCGAGAACAGCGGCGGGGCAAGCCGCGCGCTCGGCTGGTGTCAGGCTGGCCGGATTGGCGATCGTCGTGACCAAGGGAGGACCGGGCGTGAAGGTCGCGAAGGACTGGGCGTCGGACAGCCCCGCATCCGAAGCGTGCAGTCGACCCCGGCCAGTCCAGGCCTGGCGCTCTTCGGCGCTCAGGCCGCCCAGCGTGGCGCCGTCGATATAGAAGGTGACGTCGCGGCCCAGGCGATTGACCCTCTGGGCGCTGGGGCGGACCTTCAGCGCGATGGCGCGCCGAACCTTCCACGCCTGAGCCAGGGGATCGCTCGCGAGCAAGGTCGCGATCGCGTTGCGAATGGGGCCGAGTTCGGGGCTGGTGTGCGCGGACCGGTCCTTGAAGAAGGCGTAGTCGATCTCCGTGGGCACGCGGCCGTTGGCGGCGTAGGCGCTCATGAAGGTGCGGATCTTGCCGCCATCGAGGCTTGCGCTCTTGTAGAGATCATCGAAGATGGCCCGCACGGCGGGCACGCGACCGGTCGTGTCAAACCCAGCCTTCCAAGCCGCCCGGCGCGCCGGATCTGCCCACACGCCGCAAAGATAGGTCTCCAGCGTGCGATCAACGGTGCGATCAGGCATGCGGAACATGCGCCGCACGGCGTCCGCCTCGACGCCAAAGCTTGACGCCAGCACGACAGGATCCGCGGTGTCCACGGCCTGCAAGATCAATTGCACCTCGCGCCCGCCACCGCCCGTGGCGCCGTTTGGCCCCCAGGTCAGGTAGGATCGCGGGTCGTTGGAGAAGCAAAGATTGGCGCCAGCCGCCGGATTATAGCGTGGCTTGGACTGGCAGAAGTTCCATTCCATCCGGGTATAGTCGGTGTCCTCGTAGGTCAGCATCAAGGTGCGGGCGCGCGCATCGACGTTGGGTGGCGCGCCACCGACCAGGGCGTTCCAGTAGGGGAGGGTCAGCGCGCCAGACCGCGCATCGGCGTCTCCGGCCAGGACGGTGGCGAAGGCGGGGCAGGTGGCCAGACGGGCCAGCGCGGTCCGCGTACCAGAACCAAATTGCCCATCGACCGTGATCGGCGCGGCGCGACCGCAAGCGACCAAACCGGCCTTGGCCTTCTCCTGCGCCTGGCTGACCGGCCCGTAGCGGCCGTCAAACAGCCCCTTCTCCGCAAAGCGATAGAGCACCTGGGCGTTCGCAATGCCGGCGGAAGAGATCATTATGAGGGCCAAAAGCCCCACTCGGAAGTCATGTAGAACCATGGCGCCCCCCGCAGGCCGAAGTGGTCGGCCAGAGCGCGCACGTCCGATGCGCGGCTCGTATAACAGCGGTATCATTGCGACGCGGTGTTGGACAGGGAGGTCGTTGGTTGGGCGGGCGCGCACGGAAAGTTGGGAGCGCGCGGTGGGCGACCGCACGGGTCAGCCTCGCACGGTTGGCCGGAAGGTCGATCCAACCTTAGTCGTTCGGTCATGTAAATTGCCGGGGCGGCGCTCGCGGTGAGGGGATAGATCTCGCCAGATCGGATATCTTCGCCTGCGGGTAGGTTATCGGGCGGCGGATCGCAGTCCATGCGTCATGGCTTGGGCCGCAATCGCGGCCTGAGTGCGGTTGTGAACGTTGAGCTTGCGCATCAAGGCGGTCATGTGAGCCTTGACCGTGGCCTCGGCGATGCCGAGGTCAAAGGCGATCTGCTTGTTGAGCAGTCCTGAATTGACGCCTGCCAAGACCTTCATCTGGGTCGGCGTAAGGTCGCCAAACGCCGCCTGCGGGCCCCGGTCGAGAACGCGGACTTCCGTCGTGGTCATGCTTGATCCCCTCTGCTTCATCCCTGCGCATTCATCTTGCAACGACGCGGCGCCTGCCTGTCTTGTCCGTCGACTCGGTCGGTCGATGCAGGTTCACGTCACTGATGGTAACGCTATCTGTTGGACAAGTTCAAGCTGTTTTGGCTTTGGGAGCGTGCACATTCTATAATAGCTAGAGAGACACTAAAACCTGTCATACAGGTTTTAGTGTGATGGCCTGGCTCGACAGAGTTCGGTGACGCGCTGAGCTGCCGCCTCGGTCAACGCGGCTTTCTACGAGACGCGGATGGCGCAATGGTGCGCCTGTCGAATGGGAGATCGATGAATGAGCGAAGGCCGCTTGGCCGACCGGGCGTACACGGGCATCGTGGAAATGATCAACGCCGACGGCTTGGCCGTGGGGGATCGTTTGCCGTCCGAGGCTCGCCTGTCGGAGATTTTCGGCATGTCGCGCACCATTGTGCGTGAAGCGTTGGTCCGCTTGGCGGCCGACAGCATCACCGAGGCGCGACGTGGGGCGGGGTCGTTCGTCAAGAACCGGCCGTCCGACAAGCTGAGCGCCTACATGCCGCTCTCGGAATTGCCGTCTACGCTCGGCAGCTACGAGGTGCGTTTCGTGCTCGAGGCGGAAGCGGCGCGCCTTGCGGCGGCCCGGCGGTCCGCGGAGGAAATGGCAAGTATCGAAGAGGGCCTCATGGCGTTGCGCGCGGCGCTGCTGTCGAACGCACCAGCCCACGTCGAGGACATGGAGCTGCACCGTCGAATCGTACTGGCCACCGCCAACCCGGCCTTCCTGCACGCGTTCGAGGCGCTGCAGCCCGACGTCGATCGGATCATGCGCGCGGGTGTCGGCATTTCACGCTCGCGGCCTCCAGAGGCCATCGGCGAAATGATGCGCGAGCATGAGATGATCGTGGAAGCGATCCGGGTCCAGGACGGCGACGGCGCGGCTCTCGCCATGAGATGGCATCTGTCACAGGGGCGAAAACGGCTCATGCCCTGATAGACGCCAAACCCGGCCGGTTTGACGGTCGTTCGCTTCCAGCCAAGCCAGCGTGGCGTCGCGCAATTGCAGGGGCGAGGCTTCGGCGGCGAGCGCCGTGGCCGCTTCGTCCGCCCCCGGGCGCTCGAGCGTAGCCAGTTGGCTGCCTAGCAGGCTGGCGGGCATGTAGTGACCGGTGCGTTGGTCAAGGCGACGCTGAAGCTCGTCAGGATTTGGGTCGAGCAGCACGAAACGCGTGAGCGCCGGAATGGCGGCGCGGAGGCGGTCGCGATAGCTGCGCCTTAGAGCTGAACAGGCCGCCACGGCTGTTCCACTTGGCGTCAAGGCTTGGCCGATGGCGCCGCCCAACCGATCAATCCAGGGCCAGCGGTCGTCGTCGACAAGCGGTTGGCCGGTGCTCATCTTGCTAATCGCGGTCGCGTCATGGAAGTCGTCGCCGTCAAGAAACGCACAGCCCAAGGCATCGGCGAGAACGGCGCCGAGCGTGGATTTTCCGCTGCCGCTCACCCCCATTATGATGAGGGCGACAGGCGCTGGTCCAGTCTGACGGGAGGGCGGCTGCACACGGCGTCCTTGGGCTGACCGGCGATGGGGCCCGTCGATAGGTCGGCGGGCCCGCCGAGGAGTGAAGATGCAGTTTTAGGGGCAAGACGAGCAGGCGAGAACTACGACCATGGTCGTGGATGGCGACCCGCTTCCAACCCCTTATCCGTAGTTGAAGTAACCAGGGAAGCGGCATGAGAGTTATCATACTGGCGGCGGTGTTCCTGGCGTCCGCGTCCCCCGCGCTGGCCGCCAGTCAGTCCGTTTTTCTGACCGCTCCCGATGATCCGCGCGCGATCAGCGTGAAGGGCGTGGGCGACGGCCGGGCCGATGACACAGACGCCGTGCAGCACGCCATCGACGCCGCCCGCGACAAGACCGGTCACGGCGTGGTGTTCCTTCCGTCTGGCCGCTACCGCCTGAGCCGCAGCATCCTGGTTCCGCCGGGCGTGCGCGTCTTCGGTGTCGGCGCTACTCGGCCTGTCTTCGTGCTCGGGCCAAGCACCCCCGGCTTTCAGAAGGGCGTGGGCACGATGATCGTGTTCACGGGCGGTGACCAATATAGCGTCGGCGAGGTTCCCGTGCCGGTTCCAACGGTGGTCGGCGCCAAGGAAGCGGTGCGCGACGCCAATTCCGGCACCTTCTATTCGGCGCTGAGCAATGTCGACATCGAGATCGGGGCCGGCAATCCAGCTGCGGCCGGGGTGCGGTTTCGCATGGCCCAGCACGCCTTTCTCAGCCACATGGACTTCCGTCTGGGCGCGGGCTTCGCGGGAGTCTACCAAGCCGGCAACATCATGGAAGACGTCCACTTTCATGGCGGCCGCTACGGGATCGTCACCGAAAAGACCTCGCCGGCCTGGCAGTTCACTCT
Source organism: Caulobacter sp. DWP3-1-3b2 (assembly GCF_049896325.1). Lineage (NCBI taxonomy): Bacteria > Pseudomonadati > Pseudomonadota > Alphaproteobacteria > Caulobacterales > Caulobacteraceae > Caulobacter > Caulobacter sp. DWP3-1-3b2. Next base: position 80,639 of record NZ_JAFCUB010000005.1, on the reverse strand, counting down.
CCTCGACTCGACCTTCGACGGGCAGAGCGACGCGGCGATCCGCGAGCACGAGGTGGACCTGACCCTGGTCAATGTGACCATCAGCGACACGCCCGTCGGGATCGAGGTCGATCGGGGCTACAGCGACTCTTTGTGGGGCAAGAACGTGCGCTTCGAGAACGTCTCGAAGGCCGCTGTGGTCATCTCCAACGAGGACACTGTCTTCACCCAAGTGGGTTTCGAAAACGCCGTGGCCTCGAATACGCCGGTCTTCGCCCGCTTCCGCGACAGTGGGAAAACGGTGGTCGGCAAAGGGCGCCATTATCGGGTGGCGTCCTTCACCTACGGGCTGACACTGCCTGGTCAGGGCCAGATGGGCGAATACAAGACCCAGGCGGAGATCGCCGCGCTGCCGGCGTCGCCGGCGGTCATGGCGCCGGCCATTCGCCCGCTGCCGCCGGTCAGCGCGTGGACGAACGTCAAGACGCTGGGCGTCAAGGGAGACGGCGAGACCGACGACACCGCCGCGCTGCAGGCGGCGATCGACAGCCACCGCGTGCTCTATCTGCCGATCGGCTTCTACAAGATCACCGACACGCTGCGGCTTCGTCCCGACACGGTGATGCTTGGCCTGCATCCGGCCGTGACCCAACTGGTCTTGCCCGACAATAATCCCCGCCATGCTGGGGTCGGCGCGGTGGGTCCGATGATCGCGACACCGCGTAGCGGCGACAACATCCTCGCGGGGATCGGTCTGTTCACCGGCCGCATCAACCCCCGCGCCTCGGCGCTGCTCTGGCGGTCGGGCGCGACCTCGCAGGTCACGGACGTCAAGATCATGGGTGGCGGCGGCACGCCGACCATGGACGGCAAGCCGCTTGGCGCGGCCCAGGCCCGCAGCGGCGATCCGGTGGCCGACGGCCGCTGGGACGCGCAATATCCCAGCATCTGGGTGACCGACGGCGGCGGCGGGACCTTCGCCAATGTCTGGAGCCCCAACACCTTCGCCTCGGCCGGCTTCTACATCTCGGACACCGACACGCCCGGCCACATCTACGAGGTGTCGGTCGAGCACCATGTGCGCAACGAGTTCGTTCTCGACAATGTCCAGAACTGGGAATTCCTGGCTCCACAGACGGAGCAGGAGGTCGGCGACGGGCCGGACACGGTGTCGCTGGAAATCCGCAACTCGCGCAATATCCTGTTCGCCAACTATCACGGCTACCGGGTGACTCGGTCTTACCACCCCGCCAAGACGGCGGTGAAGCTGTTCAACTCGTCCGATATCCGTTTTCGGAATGTTCATATCAATGCCGAGAGCGGCATCGCCCTGTGCGGAGCCAGTGGCTGCGGCACGTATCTGCGGGCCAGCAAGTATCCGTTCGAGAACGCCTTGATCGACGAGACCCAGCAGGTCGAGACGCGTGAGCGCGAGTTCGCCGTACTCGACATTCCGGCCAAGCCGCAGCCCACCGCAGCGGCATCTCCGCCCATGAAGATCAAGACCTTGGCGAGGGGTTTCTGGTCGATCTCGGGCGCCACCGTGGGCGCGGACGGCACGCTCTACTTCGTCGAGAAACGTTTCCAGCGGATCTACCGCTGGACTACGGCGCGGGGGCTCGAGGTGGTCCGCGACCATTCGCTCGACCCCGTGAACCTGGCGATCGATCGTTCGGGCAAGCTGCTAGTGCTGTCCTCGTTCGGTCCGGAGGGCACGGTCTATTCGATAGATCCGGATGGTCCTAAGGACGCGTTGACGACCATAGCGGCGACCCCGGCGGCGGCGCGTCCGACCGCCACAACGCTGTTGCCGGTCAACTGGTGGAACAACGGGGAGTTCAAGGACCAGTACGATTCGTCGACTGACAAATTCACCACTCTGGCCGAAATGTTCGCCCGCGACGCTGGCGCGCCGAAGCCCAAGGAATATGTCTCGCCCGATGGCAGCCTTGTCCTGCCGGCCTTCCGCGTGTGGGAGCAAGGTCCGTCGGACCATGTGGGCTGGCGCTGGTCCGACATCCTGCAGACCCACGGTCTCATAGGGGCCGCCCCGGGTGAGCGCGTGTTCGTCACCAATGAGTCCGAGGGCAAGACCTACAGCGGCAAGATCGGCCCCGGCGGCGCCCTGACCGAGCTGAAGGTTTTCGCCAACCGGGGCGGGGAAAGCGTCGCGGTCGACGGTCAGGGACAGGTGTTTGTCGCCAACGGCCAGATCTTCAAATACGCGGCCGACGGCCAGTCCACGGGACGCATCGATCTGCCCGAGCGACCGCTGCAACTGATCTTTGGCGGACCAGACCGGCGCACCTTGTTCGTCCTGACCCACAACGCGCTCTACGCGGTGACCCCGTGAAACGCGCCCAGCGCACACCCAATTCGCGCAGTCGCAGCCGAGAGGCCGCGCGCCGATAAACGTCCACCCCCAACTGTCCCGGCCCTCGCGCCGGGACGTTTTTTTCGAGGTCCGCAATGCGAGGTTGGGTGACGACAGGAATGGCGGCGATGGCTCTGATCATAGCGGCCAGCGCTCCGGTGGCGCTGGCGGCGACCTCGGTGTCGGTCTTCGCGACCGCACCAGAAGATCCCCGCGCCGTGGTGGTCCGCGCCGTGGGCGATGGCCGCGCCGACGACAGCGCCGCGATCCAGGGCGCGATCGACGCCGCTGCGGCCAAGGAGGGCGGCGGGCTCGTTTTCCTCCCCTCGGGCCGTTACCGGATCAGCAAGACGATCTTCCTGTGGCCGGGCGTGCGGGTGTTCGGGGTCGGCGCCACCCGCCCGCTGATCCTGCTCGCGGACAAGGCGCCCGGGTTCCAGCGGGGGTTGGCCAACATGGTGATTTTCGCCGGGGCCAAGCCGGACCCGTCGCGTCGCGTCCCGTTCCCGCCGCCCGGGAGCGTGCCTTTCAACAAGGACATCGCCGACGCCAATTCGGGCACCTTCTATTCAGCGATGAGCAATATTGATTTCAAGATCGGCCGGGGCAATCCAGCGGCGACGGCGATCCGCTTCCACGCCGCCCAGCACGCCTATCTCAGCCACATGATGTTCGACATCGGGTCTGGCCTGGCGGGCCTGTACCAGGTCGGCAATGAAGCCGAGGACCTGCACTTCAAGGGCGGGCGTTACGGCATTCTGACGGAGAAGACCTCGCCGGCCTGGGGCTTCGTGCTGCTCGATTCCACCTTCGAGGGCCAACGCGACGCGGCGATCCGCGAGCATGAGGCTGGCCTGACCTTGGTCAATGTTGCCCTCCGCGACACGCCCGTGGGGATCGAGATCGATCGCGGCTATGGCGACTGGCTCTGGGGCAAGGACGTCCGGTTCGAGAACGTCTCGAAGGCGGCGATCGTCATTTCCAATGAAACCAGCGTCTACACCCAGGTCGGCTTCGAGAACGCGACAGCCGTCAACACCCCAATGTTTGTTCGCTTCCGCGACAGTGGCAAGACGGCGCCCGGCCTGGGAGCCGCCTATAGGGTGACGTCCTTCAGCCATGGCCTGACCCTGCCTGGCCTAGGCCAAATGGGCGTCACCAAGACGCTGATGAAGGCGGAGGTTGTCGCGACCTCGCCTGAATCGCGCGCGCCGGCGATCCGTGCTCTTCCGCCCGTGTCGGAATGGACCGATGTCCGCGCGTTGGGCGCCAAGGGCGACAATGCGACCGACGACACCGCCGTCCTCCAGCATGCCATCAACAGCCATAGGGTCCTGTATTTCCCGACGGGGTTCTACGTCGTCACCGACACCCTGCGGCTGCGACCGGACTCGGTGCTGATCGGCCTGCACCCAAGTCTCACCCAGATCGTCCTGCCCGATCACACGCCGGGCTATCAGGGTGTCGGCGCGCCCAAGGCCCTGATTCTGTCTGCGGCGGCGGGCGACAACATCGTCTCGGGGTTGGGGCTCAACACTGGCGGGGTGAATCCACGCGCTACGGCCCTGCTTTGGACCTCGGGCGAACGCTCGATGGTCAATGACGTCAAGTTCCAGGGTGGACACGGCACCAACCTGTATGACGGGACGCGGCTCAACCCCTACAACGCCAACGCCACGGCTGACGCCGACCCCGCCAAGCGCTGGGCGGGCCAGTATCCCAGCCTGTGGGTGACAGATGGCGGCGGCGGCACGTTCGCCAATCTCTGGAGCCCCAGCACCTATGCCTCTTCGGGCATCTACGTGTCCGACACCCAGACGCCCGGCCATGTCTACCAGGCCTCGGTCGAACATCACGTGCGCACAGAGATCAGCTTGAACCGCGTCGCCCACTGGGAGTTGCTCGCGCCGCAAACCGAGGAGGAGGCAGGCGAGGGCGAGGACACCGTCTCGTTGGAAATCCGCGACTCCCACGACATTCTCGTCGCCAATTACCACGCCTACCGCGTCACCCGGACCCGCCGACCCGCTTCGGCGGCGGCTCGTATCTACAATTCCCATGACATTCGCTTCCGCAATGTCGCGGTCAACGCCGAAAGCGGAGTGGGACTGTGTGACGAGAACGGCTGCGCCACCTTCCTACGCCTGAGCAAGTATCCCTACGAGAACGCAATCCAAGACGTCACCAGCGGCCTGGAAGTGCGCGAGCGCCAGTTCGCGGTGCTTGACCTGCCGGTCGTCCCGCCGCCCGTCGCGCCCTCTGTCTTCCCCACTGGCGCCCGCCTGGAGAAGCTGGCCGACGGCTTCTATTCGGCGGGCGGCGGGGCGGTTGATGCGGCCGGGACCCTCTATTTCACCGACCGCCGTCACCAACGCATCTACAGTTGGTCGGATGCGCGCAAGCTGTCGATCGTGCGAGACAACGCCCTGGATCCCGTCAGCCTGGCGATCGACGGGACTGGAAACCTGCTGGTGCTGTCGTCGGACGGCCGCGACGGGACCGTCTACAGCTTCAAGCCTGGCAGCCCCGACACGGAGGTCACGGTCATCGTGCCGACCTCGGTGGTTGACCATCCGGGCGCGGCGGCCGTGCTGCCAGTCAACTGGTGGAACAACGGCGAGTTTCAGGACCAGCTCGACGTCAAGACCGACCAGTTCACCACCCTGGCGGAGATGTTCGCCCGTGACATGGCGCTGCCGAAGTCCAAGGAATATGTTTCGCCCGACGGCAGCCTGGCCTTGCCGGTCTATCGCGTCTTCCAGATGGGCCCACCAGACTTCCGGGGGCTGCGCTTCTCCGATGCGCTCGACACCTACGGGTTCACGACGGCCAAGCCTGGCCAGCGGGTGTTCCTGACCAACAGTTCCGAGAACAAGACCTACAGTGGCTTGGTTGGAACACACGGCGCGATCACCGATCTGAAGCCCTTCGCCAACCGCGGCGGCGAGAGTGTCGCGACGGACGGGGAGGGGCGCGTCTATGTCGCCAACGGCCAGGTGTTCGTCCATGCCCCGGACGGTCGGGAGCTGGGGCGCGTGGACATCCCTGAACGACCACTGCAACTGCTGTTCGGAGGCCCCGACAAGCAGACGCTGTTTGTTCTGACCCACCACGCGCTCTACGCGATCCGGCGTCCATAGATCCAGGGTTTGCGGCCGCCTGGAGTCCGGGGGCAGGCCTTTGGCGCGCCCTCGAGGCTGGCGGCTGGCGCGCCGGATCGGCCGACCTACGACCATGGTCGTAATGGTGAGCGCCCCGCTTGTCTGACAGCTTCCTGCCTAGGCCATCGCAGATGGACTCAACGAAAAACGGGAGGCTGCAGGGATGAGTGCTTTAGGTCGGAAACGAGGGGCGTCACCCTTCCTGAACGTGTTGCTCGCGACGAGCGCGATCGCGATGGTCGTATCGGCTGGAACGGCCAGCGCGCAGGCGTCAGCTGGCCCCGCATCGCCCGAACCAGAGGCAACGGCCTTGACCGAGATTGTCGTCACCGGCTCGCGGATTCGGTCCACCGGCTTCACCGCCCCGACGCCGACCCAGGCGCTGGGCCAAGCGGACCTCGAGCGCAATGCCGAACCGAACGTCTTCACGACCATCGCTCAACTGCCCTCCCTGCAGGGCTCGACCGGCGCGACTACGGGCACGTTCAGCACATCGAGCGGCGCGCAAGGCCTGAGCTCGTTCTCGCTGCGCGGCCTGGGCACCATCCGCACCCTGACGCTGCTGGACGGCCAGCGCGTGGTGCCGGCTAACATCACGGGCGTGCCCGACATCAGCCTCTTCCCGCAACTGCTGGTTCAGCGCGTCGATGTCGTGACCGGCGGCGCCTCGGCCTCATACGGCTCCGACGCGGTCGGCGGGGTGGTCAACTTCATCACCGACAAGCACTTCGAAGGCTTCAAGGCCAATGTCTCGGCCGGGCAGACCACCTATGGCGACGACAAGCAGGTCGTGCTGCAACTGGCGGCGGGCAAGGCGTTCCTGAACGATCGCCTGCACGTCCAGGTCAGCGGCGAATATGACGACGAGGACGGCGTGCCGGCCGGCGGCTTCGGTGAAGACGCGCCGGGCAGTCGCGACTGGTACACCACCGCGACCCTGGTCAATCGCGGGGTCACCAATGACGGCTCGCCACAGTACCTCTATCGCGAGCACGCCCAAGCCTATCAGTACACCAAGTATGGCCTGATCAGCGCCGGGCCGTTGCAGGGCACCGCCTTCGACCAGGCCGGCAACCCGTTCCAGTTCCAGTACGGCTCCAACGGCGTGCCGTCCAAGGCCGCGAACGGCGCGGTCGTCGGCTGCTATTCGTCCGGCGGCTTCTGCGTCGGCGGTGACCTGTCGGGCAATGTCGGCATCGGCACGTCGCTGCAGTCCGAAATCAAGCGGATGAACAGCTATGGCCGCGTCGCCTACGACATCGACGACAATAACGAGATCTACGGAACGCTGAACATCGCCCGCGTCGAGAGCAGCAATCAGCCCAATCCGGGCGGGGCCACCACCGGCCTTACGATGCAGTGCTCCAACCCCTATCTGCCGGCTTCGGTCGTGGCCGCCTGCGCGGCCAACAACATCACCAGCTTCACCTTCGGCACCAGCAACGCCCTGCTGCCCAATAATATCGCGGTTCATCCCACGCGGACGCAATATCGCGGCGTGATCGGCGCCGACGGCAAGTTCGCCGCCTTCGGTTCGGATTGGCACTACGACGCCTATTACACGCACGGCGAGAACACCACCAACATCCACGTCAACAACATCATGTTGACCCCGCGCTACAGGGCGGCCATCCAGGCCACCCTGGTCAACGGCCAGATCGTGTGTTCCGACCCCGTCGCCCGCGCCAATGGCTGCGCGCCGATCAACGTCTTCGGCGGCCAGCGGCCCAGCGACGCGGCGCTCAAGTACATCGAGCCCGAGAACGGCCCGCACCAGCATTCGGTCCAGAAGCAGGACGTCGCCAGCATCAACTTCAGCGGTGAGCCCATTCAAGGCTGGGCGGGACCGGTGGCTGTGGCCTTGGGCGGCGAATATCGCCGCGAGGCCTACCACGTCCAGGGCGACCCATATGGCGACGGCTCGGCGGCCTCGCCCTATAGCACTGAATATCCGGCGGATCCGTTGCTCAATAAGGCGGGCAACAACTGGTACGCGGGGAACTATCACTCTGGCGCCGGCAAATACAGCGTCAAGGAAGCCTATCTGGAAGTAAACCTTCCTCTGGTGAACTCGGACGCAGCGGGCAAGGCCAACCTGAACGCTGCCGGCCGCTGGACCGACTACAGCACCTCGGGCACTGTCTATACCTGGAAGGTAGGCGGAACCTGGGACACCCCCGTCGACGGCGTCCGCCTGCGGGCCGTCACCTCGCGTGACGTGCGCGCGCCCAACCTTTCGGAGCTCTTCGCGGCCCCGGTCACCACCACGATACCCAACTTCACCATTCCCACGTCGACGACGCCGCCACCAGGCCAGCCCTCGGGCCCCGGCGCGCTGCTGGTTCTCCAGAACGTGGTCGGCAATGCAAACTTGAAGCCCGAGATCGCCAAGAACACCAGCCTCGGTGTGGTGCTGTCGAACCCCCAATGGCTGCCGGGCTTCAGCGTCTCGGTTGACTGGTACAACATCGTGCTGAACGGCGGCATTTCCAGCCTGAGCGCTCAGCAGGTGGTCAATTTCTGCTATGCGGGTCTGACGCAGTATTGCAGCAGCTTCAACTTCGCCCCGCCGGCCGGGACGACTGCCTACGTTAACTCACAGACGTTCAACCTGGCCTCGATCAAGACCAGCGGCTTCGACATCGAGGCCAGCTACCGGTTCGAACTGCCAAGCGTGCCGGGCCGTTTCGACCTACGCGCCCTGGCGACCAACACCCACAAGTTCGTCACCAATCAAGGCATCCCCAACGGCTCCGTCGTCAATACCGCGGGCCAAAACTCCGGGGCCACGCCAGACTGGAAGGTGCTCGCCGTCCAGAGTTGGAGCTCGGACCGGTTCATGCTCAGCCTGCAGGAGCGCTGGTTCAGCGACGGCGTCATCGGCGGCCAGTACATCGAGTGCGCCGCCGGCAGCTGTCCGGTGGGTAGAACCGTGGCGGTGAACAACAACTATCCGACCATCGACTACAACCAGATGAAGGGCGCCACCTATGTCGACGTGAGCGGCTCCTACAAGGTGACGAAGGATCTGCAGGCCTATTTCAAGGTCGCCAATCTCCTGAACCGGGATCCGACGCCTTCTCCTCAGACCAACACGGGTCTCGACGCCAATCCGGCGCTCTATGACCTGCTGGGGCGGTTCTATCACGTGGGCCTGCGCTACAGCTTCTAGCCCACGCCTGGCCCCTTGCTGCGGTTCGGTTCAAAAACCGGGTCGCGGCAAGTACGCCGGATCAAGGATCGCAGTGTTGGCAGACGTGAAGGTTGTCCATTGAACAGGCCAGACCGCGCCCGAGGCGCCACCATCGTCGATGTGGCGCGACTGGCCGGCGTCTCGCGCATGACCGTGTCGCGAGTCATCAATGACGTCACCAGCGTGCGTGAAGAGACGCGCCTGGCGGTCCTGGCCGCGCTCCAGGAACTCAACTACGAACCGAACCTCGCCGCCCGCAATCTCGTCATGGCCGGCGAACTGCGGATCGGGGTGATCTATGCCAATCCCAGCGCCGCGTTCATGAGCGACTTCCTGATCGGCGTGTTCGAGGAGGCCACCAACGCCGGAGCGCGGCTGATCCTGGTGCGAGGTGAAAGCGGCCAAGCCTTGTCGACCCACGAGTTGCAAAGACTGCTGGGGTCAGGCCTCCACGGCGTGGTCCTGACGCCGCCCCTGGGAGAATCCGCCGTCTTGCGCGATATCCTCCGCGCCGCCCATCTCCCGGTCGCGGTGGTCGCCGCGGGACGCCCGCCGAGCGACGCGGTCAGCGTCCGAATCGACGACCGCCGCGCCAGCCAGGCCATGGCCCAGCTTCTGCTGGATCTTGGCCATCGGAGGATCGGCTTCATCACCGGAAACCCTGACCAGACCGCCAGCGCCGAGCGCCTCGAAGGCGCTCGCGCGGCGATCGCCGCAGTCGAGGGGGGCGAACTCCTCCTCGCCCAAGGGGCGTTCACCTACGTTTCGGGTCTGCGCGCCGCGGAGGAGCTGCTGGACAACAACCCACCGCCCACCGCGATCTTCGCCAGCAACGACGACATGGCCGCTGCGGCCGTGTCGGTGGCCCACCGCCGCCATCTCGACGTGCCACGCGACCTGACCGTGGTCGGGTTCGATGACACGACCGTGGCCACCACGCTCTGGCCGCCGCTCACCACAGTGCGCCAGCCCGTGCGGCAGATGGCGGCGGTGGCCCTAGAGCGGCTGATGCGCGCCTTGCGATCGGCCGAGCCTTCGGCCGAAGCCTCTGCGGATTACGTTCTGGACCACACGCTGATCGAGCGTCAGTCCACAGCTCCGCCACAACGCACCCAGGTCGCGGGCGCGAAAACCCATGAGAGGTCATCGCATGCCTGATCCGTCTCTCGACATCGAGCGCGCCACCGTGGGGCGGGTGACCAAGCGGCTGATGCCGCTGTTTTGCCTGATGTACCTGATCGCCTATATCGACCGGCAGAACGTATCCTACGCCAAGCTCGACATGGTCCACGCACTGGGCCTCACCGAGGCGGCCTACGGCTTTGGCGCGTCGCTGTTTTTCATTGGCTACTTCCTGTTCGAGGCGCCGTCGAACCTGATCCTCGCCCGGATAGGCGCCCGCGTCTGGTTCGCGCGGATCATGTTTACCTGGGGCCTGGTCACCCTGGCCCTGGGGTTCACCCAAAACGCGACGATGTTTTATGTCCTGCGGTTCCTGCTCGGAGTCACCGAGGCGGGGTTCTTCCCAGGTGTCCTCTACGTCCTGACCCTTTGGTATCCGCAGGCTCATCGCGCCCGGATGGTGGGTTTGTTCATGATCGCCAGCGCCGTAGCCAACGCGGTCGGGGCGGTCCTGGGCGGCCTTTTGCTGGACCTGGACGGGACCTTGGGATTGGCGGGCTGGCAGTGGGTGTTCCTGGTCACCGGCGTTCCGGCCGTGCTGCTGGCGCCCTATGTGCTGTGGCGCCTGCCCGATGGTCCGACCCAGGCCCGTTGGCTGCCGGAAGGCGAGAGGGTCTGGCTGGCCAAGGTGCTGGACGCCGAGCGGGGCGGGGCGGTTGACGACCATCGCGGCGCCTGGAAGGCAATCTTCGACCCTCGCGTTCTAATGCTGGCAGGACTCTATATCGGCATGCCGCTGGGGGCCTATGGCCTGAGCTACTGGCTGCCGACCATCGTCAAGTCGTTCGGCGTTTCCAACAGCGTCAATGGGTTGATCAATGTCGTCCCCTGGCTGCTGGTCGCCGTGGCCCTCTGGCTGGTGCCGCGCCACGCCGCCCGACATGGCGCCAGCGCCTGGCACATCGCCGGACCCTGCCTGCTGGGCGCATTGGCCTTGGTCCTGAGCGTGATCGTGCCCGGCGCGACGCTGAAGTTCGCGATGCTATGCCTCGCCGCGCCGGCGATCTTCGCGGCCCAACCGGTGTTCTGGAGCCTGCCGCCAAGCTTTCTCAGCGGGCCGCGGGCGGCGGCCGGTATCGCGGCGATCAATGCGATCGGTAATCTTGGCGGCTTCATCGCCCAGAACCTCGTGCCGATGGTGCGAGATGCGACGGGCAGCATCCTCGCGCCGATGCTGGCCCTTGCCGCCGTGCTGGTGGTGACCAGCGTGCTGGTCTTCTACGCCATGGCGCGGCTGGACAAGGCGCGGGCGAGGGCCGCGTGACCCGCCTAACGCTTAGTCCGTCGTCCGGTCGCGAGGCGCGAAGGCCGGTCGATCGATCGACACGACGTGGACCCACGCCATGAGCCGAAAGATCCGAAACCTTCGCTGGTGGATGATTGGGCTCGTGATGCTGGGGGCGGTGATCAACTATCTCGCGCGCAGCACCCTCGGCGTGGCCGCGCCCACGGTGCTGGCCGAGCTGCAGATCGGCCCAAAGGAATATTCCTGGATCACGGGCGCCTTCCAACTGGGCGTCATGCTGCAGCCTCTCTGCGGCTATATGCTCGACTCCATCGGCCTGAAGCTCGGCTTCGCGCTGTTCGCCACTGTCTGGTCGGTCATCACCATGGCCCATGGCTTGGCCGGCAGTTGGCAGGCGCTTTTGGGACTCCGCGGGGCGTTGGGCGTCGCCGAGGGCTGCGCGCATCCGGCGGGCATGAAGGCGGTCTCGACCTGGTTTCCGGCTCGGGAGCGCGGCTTGGCCGGCGGGGTCTACAACATCGGCGCCTCGATGGGCTCGGTGCTGGCGCCGCCCTTGGTGGCCTGGTCGATCCTGGTCTGGGACTGGCGCGCGGCCTTCGTGGTGGCCGGCGGCCTGGGGTTGGCCTGGGTGGTGCTTTGGCTCTTCACCTATCAGGCGCCTGACAAGCACAAGGCGCTGTCCGACGCCGAGCACGATTTGATCACCGCCGGCCAGGAGAGCCATCTTGAGGACACCGGGACGCGGCCCTCGATGCTCAGTCTCCTTGGCCAGCGCAATTTTTGGGGCATCGCCCTGCCGAGGTTCCTGGCCGACCCGACCTGGGGCGCCCTGTCGTTCTGGATCCCGCTGTACCTGGTCACGGTCCGGCATTTCGAGTTGAAGCAGATCGCCCTGTTCGCCTGGCTGCCCTTCGTGGCGGCCGACCTGGGCTGCCTGTTTGGCCCCATGGTGGTGCTGTTCCTGCAGAGGCGCGGGGTCAGCCTGATCAACGCCCGGCGTGGGGCTTTCACGCTGGGCGCGTTGCTGATGACCAGCATGATGTTCGTCGGGCGAGTTGAAAGCCCCTATGTCGCCATCGCCCTGCTGTGCCTGGGCGGCTTTGCGCATCAGACCCTGTCGGTGACGGTGATCACCCTGTCGTCGGACCTGTTCCGCCGCAACGCGGTGGCGACCGTCGCCGGCATGGCCGGGTTCTTCGCCAATCTGGGGGTGCTGATCTTCTCATTGCTGATTGGAAGCCTGGTCGCCACGGTCGGCTATGATCCGTTCTTCGTCGCCCTGGGCGTTCTGGACCTGGCAGGCGCGACGCTGCTGTGGATCCTGGTTCGCGACCCGGGCGCGTCGCCAACCTCCAAGCCCGTTACCGTTTCCGCCCTGTAGAGCGTCCCATGCCGCAAGCCGCGATCTCGAACCCAATCCTTCGGGGTTTCAATCCCGACCCCTCGATCGTGCGGGTGGGCGAGGACTACTACATCGCCACCTCGACCTTCGAGTGGTTCCCCGGCGTTCAGATCCATCATTCGCGAGACCTCGTGAACTGGCGGCTGCTGACCCGACCTCTGACCCGGCCAAGCCAGCTGAACATGCTGGGCGCGCCCGACAGCTGCGGGGTCTGGGCGCCGTGCCTGACCCATGCCGATGGTCGGTTCTGGCTGATCTATACCGACGTCAAGCGCTATGGCCGCACCACGGTGTCGGGAGCCTCGGGCGCCAGCCTACGCGATTTCCACAACTATCTTGTCACCGCCGACAACATCGAGGGGCCGTGGTCCGACCCGGTGTTCCTAAACAGCAGCGGCTTCGACCCGTCGCTGTTTCATGACGACGATGGCCGAAAGTGGCTGCTCAACATGCTGTGGGACCATCGGCCGAACCGCAACCACTTCGCGGGCATCGTGGCCCAGGAATATGACCCGACGGCGCAGGTGCTCGTCGGCGCGCGCAAGCTGATCTTTCCCGGCACGGCGCTAGGCCTGACCGAGGCGCCGCATCTCTACAAACGGGGCGGATGGTATCATCTGGTCACGGCCGAGGGGGGCACGGGCTTTGGTCACGCGGTGACCATGGCTCGGTCACGCGCGCTTCAAGGGCCCTATGCGCTGCATCCCGACGGACCAGTCCTGACCGCTCGGGATCGGCCGCACGCGGCGCTGCAGAGGGCAGGGCACGCCGACCTGGTCGAGGCGTCCGATGGTCAGACCTGGATGGTTTACCTCTGCGGCCGCCCCTTGCCCAATCGTGGGCGCTGCACGCTCGGACGTGAGACTGCAATCCAGCCGATGGTCTGGGGCGCCGACGGCTGGCTGCGCACGCGCGACGGGTCGAGCGAACCCGAACTAGCTCCGCCCGGACCGGGCCTGCCGCCCGCGCCGTTCCCGCTGGACCCCACCCGGACGGTCTTCGACGCTCCGACATTGCCGATCGACTTCCAGTGGCTGCGTTCGCCGTTCCCAGATGAGCTGTTCAGCCTGACCGCGCGCGCCGGTTGGCTACGCCTGTTCGGTCGCGAGACGATCGGCAGCCAGTATCGCCAGGCCTTGGTCGCCCGCCGCCAGCAGGCCCACTGTTACTCCGCCCAGACGGTGTTGGACTTCGTTCCCGAGCATTTCCAGCAGGCGGCGGGGCTGATCTGCTATTACGGCGCCAACAAGTTCCATTATCTGTACGTGTCACGCGACGACGAGCACGGGCGCCACATCCAGGTGATGTCGGCTCTGCCCGACAGCCCCCAAGCCGACGCCTTCACCATGCCTATTCCACTGCCCGAGGCGAGCCTTGTCCACCTGCGGGTCGAGGTCGATTTCGAGCACCTGCGCTTCGCCTTCAGCCTGGACGGCGAGGCATGGACCTGGCTGCAGGAGGTGTTCGACGCCTCGATCCTGTCGGACGAAGCCACCGCCCCGGGCGCGCCCAACTTCACCGGCGCCTTCGTCGGCATGGCCTGTCAAGATCTTGCGGGCACGGCGCGGTCAGCCGATTTCAACAGCTTCGAATATGTCGAGCGGGCTTATCGGACCTAGGCGAGCCGCAAAGGGAAACCTGACGAGGCCGCTTCTTGGTGCTCATTGACGTCATGGCCGGCGACGCAAGGCGGCGCCGGCCATCTGTCTAGAGCATTTCCCGACCTGACTGCGTCAGGCCGTGAGCTCTAATCTTTTGTTTTGACGCATTTTTCTTCACGCGAACCGGCACCACTTCGCTCGAAAAATGCTCTAGCGTTGCTTCGCAAGCCACCTGATCCCGCTTAGTTGCCGCGGAGAAGCTGCATCACTCTCGCGCGAATTCGGCCGTAGTTGGCGGGCGCGAGCGGACCGAGAAGACCCCGGCGCTCTGGCTGCAAGTGGCTGACGGGATGACCGTTTTCGCGGAAGACGTAGTGCTCGAAGAGCGCCTTCCATGCTCGACGTTCTTCCAGCGGTCTTTCGCTCACGGCGATCATCGACAGGAGGAGGCTGGTGTAAGGCGAGTCCGGCCCCGCGGCGAAGGCGTCCCACCAGTAGTTTACCGAGCCGTTGAACGGCGCCGTCGCCTCGACCTGATGCCACCACAGCTTGGGCAGATAGAGCGCGTCGCCGGCGTGCAACTCCGTGATCAGCGCCTGGTCGCGCACCCCGGCGAACCGGGGGAACCGCGCGTCGTCCGGCGGCGACGAAGCGGCCAGACTGACTGGCTGGCCGGCCATGGTGTTGTCGATGGGACCGACATAGAGCTCGCCGATCAACTCCGGCGGATAGAGGGTGAAACGCCTTGCCCCAGCCACCACGCAGGCCAGATTGTCCAGGGTGTCGTAGTGGGAGGAGACGTTGGAGGCATGGCCCAGCCAAATCCGCTGGCCGGTTGTCCGGCCCAGCAACGGCATGGGGTTCTGGCTTGAGAAGCCTGGGACAGGCTCATGCGCCGATGCTCGAAATTGAAGCCCGCCAAGTCGTCGCTGTAGTAATACTTTCCAGCGATCTGAGGCGCCCCGACAAAGGCCTCCATCGGGGCGCCGGTGTCGAATCTGGAAACATGGTCGCGGAAAGCCGCCGGCGATCGCGCGCCGGCCTCAACGACCGGCCAGTCGGCGACGAGGCCGCGCAGCACCACCGGGCGACAGGGCTCGATACGCTGGGTAAGAACCTCCGCCTCGCCCAGGAACCGAGACGCCAGCGCCTGCGCCGCGACAGTGTTGAAGGGTTCGACCTCGGTGCGGAAACCCATGCCATAAAGGATGTACTGGTAGCTCGAGGCAGGAAACACCTCGTCCAGCCGGTCAAACTCGTCGAGAAATCCCGGCGACTGGTACTTCCAGAGGCGCAGCAATTTCTGCAGACGCTCAGGGATGCTCGCCGGATCGACATTGGCGCGCCAGAACGCGCTGTCGGTCCGCTTCGTCAGCACATAGTGCAGCTTGAGGAAGTCGATGATCCGGCCCCAACGACGTCGCCCGCCTGCGAAGTCGTGATGCTGGCGATGTCGCCCGTTTCGCTCAGATTCACCCGTTCGACATCGGCCAACACATGACGCACGCCAAGCTTTTCCGTGCAGTGCTTCTGCAGGAACGGCGCGAATTTGCCGGCGTCCAGGTGGTAGGCGTAGTTGGCCATGCCCTGGTATTCGGGCGTGGTGATGGTCTTGGGCGCCAGGCCCTCGTCGCAGAGCACGCCTTGAGGGCAGACCGCCTGGTCGAACGTCCGGCCACGGCTATCGGCCAGCCAATGCGGCGCCAGGTTCACCTGGCCGTGCACCGTCCGATTTGCAGCGGCTTACCGACATCTTTTCGCCTACCGGCGTTCCGCAGAGGTAGCGGTAAGATTGAAAATTCGATGCGGTCAAGAGTTGCGAACCGCCAAAGTCTATTTGTAGGAGTATTTTTTGAGACGCTGCGGTCGCCCGTAAGGTCACGCTAAGGGTGGTTTTCGGCCATCGAGGCGTTCAATCGCATCCCATAGGCGCCGTTCAGCTCCGTATCGATCGGCGACGACGCTACAGGTCGCGTCAATCACCATGGTTTCGCGACGCTGCAGCTCGTAGGGCGGCCAAGCTGGCTGATCTGGGGCCGATGGCCGGCCGTCGCGCGCGAACGACGCCCAAAAGGCGCTGGTGTTGCGGGCAGCTTGGACGCGGTCGGGACGGCTCCCAGCCAGGGTGTCGGGCGGGCCGATCGTGTTGAACACCAGCGGTATGTCGCTGGCGTGCATCGCGCCGAGTTCGTAGTCGGTGCCCGGCGCCTTGATGTTCGAACGATAGGCCAGGTTGTAATAATAAACCGGCGCTCCGCCCTGAGCGGCCTTGCGTTCGGCCGTGACGATCGAGCCCGCGCCCATGTTGCGTTCGCTTCCGATGGCCAGATAAAGGTCGGTGTCTGACGCGCCGGGGCGGCTGGCGCGGTAGGTGTCGATGATCTGGTCGGCCCGTTCACCGAAGCCTGCGGTCATCCGCGATTTGAGCCCGGCCCCGTCGAGAGAGAAGGCCGCGGTGTCATTGCCTTTCCAGGCGAAAAACGCCGCCTCGTTGTCGAGCCAACCGACGATCAGCGGCTTGTCGCGCGCGCTAACCGGGGCGCTTGGATCAAAAGGATGGTGCGGGAGGAGGGCTCCGTCCACCAGGGGGCCGTAGCAGCCGGGGCCTACCGCCTGGATGCCCCGCCAACCTTCAGGGTTCGTTCGAGTCGCACGCTTGGCCAAAGCGTCCTGAGCTTGCAGCAGCCGAGGGGCCGGAACCTCGAGCAGGCGCCGCCAATCGGTCGAGGCCAAGCCCAGTTCGTCCAGCAGCATGCGGGTGGTCTGGTCGGCGGCCTCGGTCGTGCCGATCCGCACCGCTGGACCACTCTGGATCGCGGCCTTGGCGAACAGCGGCGCGACCGAAGGCATGGCGTAGAGGCATGCGGTCTTGGCCCCGCCTCCGGACTCGCCAAAGATCATGACATTGTCCGGATCGCCGCCGAAGGCGGTGATGTTGCGGGCGACCCATTTCAGCGCCAGGACGATGTCTGACAGGCCCTGATTGCCCGAGCCGGCATAGGGCTCTCCGCCCAATCCACCGAGATAGAGATAGCCCAACAGGCCCAGACGGTGATTGGTCGCGACGACGATGACGTCGTGGTCGCGCGCCAGTTGGCCGCCGTCCTGCGCCGCGCTGCCAGCCGAACCGGTCGTGTAGCCGCCGCCGTGGCTGTAGAACATCACGGGACGGCGCCGCCCGCCGCCGGCGGGTTTCCAGATATTGAGCACCAGGCAGTTTTCGTCGGGCGCAGGCTCGTTCAGTCCATAGACGGTATCGGGGTGTTGCAAGGAGGGCGGGCCAAGCCGGGTCGCATCGCGCACGCCGGCCCAGGGCTTGGCGGCGGTGGCGGGCAGGAAACGCGCCGCGCCAGAAACACTGGCGCCGTAGGGCACGCCGCGGAACACGTCGACTCCGTCGGACCGTGAGCCTCGCAACCGGCCCTCCGCCGTCTCGATGATCACCGCCTCGGGCATGGTCGCGGCGCCCAGAAGGTAGGGCGCCGCGACCATGCCGGCGCTGGCGATGAGAAGGCGTCGACGGTCGAGGCTAGGCCTGAACAAATTATGTGTCATGGCGGAAGGCTCCGTTTCAGAGGCTGAGATCGACAGAATCTTCGGCCTTCGCCGCACCCTGCCGACCATTGAGCGGCGGCCCGGGTCTGACTGGAAACGGCCCCGTCCGCAGTCTTGTTCAGGCGTGTGCCGTCAGCGCTTGCGATCCAGCAGCCCATGCATGCCGATCCAGCGGACATAGGCGTCGAACCAGCCGGTGCTGGTCGTGGTTTTCGGGTACATGCCAAAGCCGTGCCCGCCCTGCTCATAAAGGTGGAATTCGACCGGCCGCTTGGCCGCCTTCCAACTGTCGATCAGGCCAAAACCGCTGTTGGCGAAGAACGGATCGTCGGCGGCCAGGGCGACGAACATCGGCGGCGCATCGGCCGGAACCGCGACTGGAGACAGCGGGCCGTAGATGATCCCGATGAAGGCCGGCTTGGCGTCATCGCCCGCCAAGGTGGTCGCCAAGGTCAGCATGGCGCCGGCCGAAAAGCCGATCATGCCGACCCGGTCGGGATCGATCCGCCACTCGGCCGCGCGGCCACGGACCAGTGCGAAGGCCGCGCGGGAATCGGCGATCTGCGGGGCCAGGCCCGCCATCGCCGCCTCGGGGCTCGGTCGCGGCGCCTTCGCGGTCGCCGAAAACATCTCGCTCATGGAGCGCTCGAACCCGGGCATGTCCGCGGGCGTTGGGTTGAGCCGGTATTTCAGCACGAAGGCCGCCACGCCCTTGTCGGCGAGGGCGCGCGCGACATCCCAGCCCTCGTTCTCCATCGACAGCGTGCGAAAGCCGCCGCCGGGCGCGACGATCACGGCCGCGCCGGTCGCCTTGGTGGGATCGGGGAGGAACGGGGTGAGGGTGGCGACCGTGACGTTGCGGGCGAAGAGGCTTTTGTACTGGCTGTGCCAGGCCTCCGGCGCGGTCGCTCCAGCCAGGGGGCCGGTGTCCAAAACGATGGCGTTCGGCTGGGCGGGGATGGCGGTGGGCGTCATCCGGTTGTCCTGCGCCTGAGCGCCGGTGGCAAGACTGCAGGCGAGCGCCACGCCGATCGCGGCCAGGCGCGCGCGCAAGGGTTGGGACGGGCGTCCGGATGCTGTTGAGCGGATGGATTGCATGCTGTTTCTCCCTGTCATGGCGTGTTGTCGTGCTGGGCTCGGCCGCGCCTGAGGCGCTTAGGGCACGGTGATTTCAAAGGGTCCAACCGGTTGGCCGGCGCGGTCGAAGAGGTTGACGGTCGGGCTGTCGGCCCAGGCGTAGCGGACGCGCGTCACGGGCTTGCCGTCGCCGATGATCACGACCTGATCGCCGGAAGCCTTGGCGTTGGCGTAGCGACAGGAGCCAGTCGCTGCACACAGCTCAAAACCGATGGCGGCATCGGCGCCGAGCATGGTCAGGCTGTCCGAGACGTCCGCGAAGGAGAGCGTCGCCCCGCCGCCGGCGTCGCGGAGCGCCGAGCGAATCCGAGGACCCGACGGCGACACAGCCTCCTGATAGGTCAGGGCGCGCAGGGCTCGGGCGGTCCGTCGGCCCACCTCTTGCTTTTCTCCCGGATGGATGTCGAGGCGATCGCCCAGATCGAGGGTCACCACGACCGCAGCGCGCCTATCGGTTTCGGCGACGTGACGCTGGATATCGCGCAAATGCGCCCAGCCGCTTTCGGTGGGGGCCGAAGCGGTCGCCCCATAGGCCGACAGCTGGATGATCGCGAAGGGCAGGTCGGGCGCGCCGAACTGCGCTCGCCAATCGGCCATCATCGCCGCGAGCCGGCGATCATAGCCTGGCAGGTCGGTGTCGGACTCGCCCTGGTACCAGGCCACGCCGCGGAGCGCGGTCTCGCCCAGGGGTGCAATCATGGCGTTGTAGAGCGTGCCCGCGCCGTTGATGTCGTCCCAGGGCGCGCGGGGCGCGTTGGACTTGGGCCGGCCGCCCAGCGCGTATCGCCACCCGGCGTCCAACGGGAGTATGGAGCCATCGTCGAAGCGCAGGCGCATCTCACTGGCGGGACCCGTCATGCCGCCTTCGGCATAGACGTTGTCGACATTGACAGTGATGACATTGCGGCCTTCGACCAACACGCCTGGGGCCACCCGGTAGCGGCGCTGCGCGCTGGCGATGCTGCCGCCCCCGATCGGAGCGCCGTTGACCCAAGTCCGATCCGCGTCGTCGATCGCGCCCAAAGCCAGGACAGCGCCTTGACGGGCCTGGGCGGCGGTCAGGTCAATCTCCTTCTTGAACCAGACCATGCCGACATAGTCGGACAGCGCCACCACGCCCCAGCGGGTGAAATAGCCGACGCCGGGCGCCGCGCGCCAGTCCAGGCGGCCGTCCGCACGCCAGGGCTCATCGGTGGATTGAACCCGCGCCTGGGTTCGCCACCAGCTTTCCCACGCCGCGCCGGCCTGGGCGTCGCCGGCGGCCGCGTCGCGGTTGTAGAGGGCCAGCGTCTGGGCTTCGGGCTTCATGCCGGCGGCGGCAAGCCCTTCGGGCGCCATCCAGGCTGAAATGCGCGATCCGCCCCAACTGGCGTGGATCAATCCGATCGGGGCCTTGACGGTCCTGCGTAGAGCCTGGCCGGTGTAGAAGCAGACGGCGGAGAACCTGGCGATCGACTGCGGCGTCGCCGCCGTCCAGACCGGCGGCGTCTCGAAGCGGGCCTGCGGCGCCGTGGCCGTCTGCTTGGCTACGGTCAGAAGCCGCAAATCGGCGTCGGCTGCCCCCGCGATCTGAAAACTGTTCTGGGCTTGCTCTGCCGCGAGTTCCATATTGCTTTGGCCCGAACAGAGAAAGACGTCGCCGATCATCAGGTCATCGACGAACAATTGGCCGCTCTGCGCGGAGACCAGCATCTGATACGGGCCGCCAGCGGGCAGGGGCGGCAGGACCAGGCGAAACCGCCCTTGGCTATCGGCTGTGGCGCGGGCCGATCGGCCGGCCAGGACAACGCTGACGGTCTCGCCCGCGCGCGCCTGGCCCGTCACGACGAGGGGCTGGTCGCGCTGCAGCACGGCGTGCTCGGCGATCGCCCCATCCAGCCTCGGCGCGGCCAGGCTCGCTGTCGATAGGCTCAGGCCAATAATCAGGCTGCTCAGGAAAATCCGCATCGTCATCCAGTCGGTCTCGGTTGGGGCAGTAGGGTTGGCTTCAGGCCGCGCCACAACTCGGCGGCCAAGGCGTTGACGGGAGGCTATTTTGGCACCGCAACGGCCTCATCGACCGAAACGTCGGCCGACTGGCCTGGGAGGCCGGTGTCGGGCTGTCCCGAGCCGACGCTGATGCGGTAGCGTCCCACAGCGACCCGCCTCCTGCCGTCGAGATCGACCGAGCTGAGGTCACGTGGCGAGAGCGTGAAGATGAGTTCGCGAGTCTCGCCCGGCTTCAGCGCCACCCGCTGGAAGCCTCGCAGTGCCAGGCGAGGCGCGCCGGGCGTCTGGGGGAAACTCAGATAGAGCTGCGCCACCTCGTCGCCGGGGTGGCCCCCCGTGTTTCGAAGGGTTGTCGTCACCCGCAGGCCCTGACCCGCGCCCCGGACCGCCGGCTCCAGTTTGAGAGGACTATAGGCGAACGCCGTGTAGCTGAGCCCGTAGCCGAACGGATACACGGGCGCGCCGGCGAAATAGCGGTAGGTTCGCCCAGCCATCGCATAGTCATCGAAGGACGGCAGATCGCTGACCGAACGATAGAAGGTCAGCGGCAGGCGCCCGGCCGGATTGATCTTGCCGGACAGGACATTGGCGATCGCCAAACCGCCGGACTGGCCAGGGTACCAGGCCTCCAACAGAGCCGAGGCGTTGTCCTTGGCCCAGGCGAAGTTCAGAGGGCTGCCGTTCAGGGCCACGACGATCAGCGGCTTGCCTAGGGTCTTGGCCTGCTCCAACAAGGCCTGCTGGTCGGCGGGCAGGTCGAGCGTCGTCTTGTCGCCGCCCTTGAAGCCGGGGATTTCGACCGGCGATTCCTCGGCCTCCAGATCGGAGGTCAGCCCCACGACCGCCACCAGCACGTCGGCCTTGGCCGCGGCGGCGTCGAGTTCGGCGGATGGATTGGTGGAGATACGCTTCCACACCAGACTGACACCGGACAGGACGTGGGATTCGGAAACCACCTCGATCGGATAGCGACGGCCCTTTTCCAGGCTCAGGGTCTTCATCGTCGGCAAGCTGCCCCAACCGGCCTTGCGAAGATCGGCGAACGGCTTGCCGTCTAGAGTCATTTCTCCGTTGAAACCGCTCAGGCCGAGGCGGTAGGTCCCGCTCTCGGGAGGAACCAGATAGCCCGTCCAGATTACGCGGTGGTGGTCCGACACCGTCGCCAAATCCAGGCTGCGCGCCGCGACGTCCGCCTCCACGCGCGTGACCACGGGCTGCTCGGCATAGCGCATCTTTGCGACGGCCTCGCGGAATGCGCCCGGCGCGAAGCGCATGGGTGGCGGCTCGACGGTGTTGAAATAGCGCGCCAACAGGCCCGGCTTGCCGTCGGGCGTACGCAAGGCCGTGGCCGGAACGCGGTCGCCGTCGGTGAACGAGGCCCCGAACGGCGCGTAGCTGACCTGCGCCGAAGGCATGGCGCGTCGCAAACCCTCGACGACCGAAATCGGCGGGGCTGATAAGGACGAGGAATAGTTGCCGCGCAGCACCCGCGTGGCGTCGCCCAAGGGGCCGATCACCGCGATGCGCAGGCCAGGCTTGAGCGGAAGGACACCGTCGTTCTTCAGCAGGACGAGGCTCTTCTCGCTAGCCGCCAAGGCCAGCGCCTCGTGTTCGGACGTCAGGACGGTCGTGGGCGCGGATGCACGCGAAGCGCTCGCCGGAGTAGCCGGGAGATCGCCAATCCGGAACCGAGCCGAGAACAGACGCACCAGCGACCTGTCGATGTCGGCCACAGTGATCAAGCCACGATCCAAAGCCTCGCGATACCGACCCGCCAGACCGTCCGTGTCGGTCAAGGTCGCGCCGTTGCACTCGTTATCGACGCCGGCTCGCATGGCCGCGGCGACGGCGGTGGCCGCGTCGGGCGCGTATTTGTGATGGTCGCTGATGTCCTTGACCGCGTCGCAGTCGGACACGACATAACCGCTAAAGCCCCAGGCTCCGCGCAGATGCTCCTTGAGCAGAAGATCGCTCGCGCAGGCCGGCTGCCCGTCGATCCGGTTGTAAGCGCACATCACCGACCCGGCGCGCGCCTCGACGATCGCGGCGCGGAAAGCGGGCAGGTAGGTATCTTCGAGATCGTGGCGGGAGACGAAGACATTGGCGCTGTGTCGGGTCGACTCCGGGCCGCTATGAACCGCGAAGTGCTTGGGCGTGGCGATAACACGTGGGCGCTCAGGGTCCGGACCCTGAATACCCTCTACGAACGCCACGCCCATCCGCGCCGTCAGGAACGGATCCTCGCCATAGGTCTCCTGGCCCCGGCCCCAGCGCGGATCGCGGAAGATGTTGATGTTGGGCGACCATGTGTCCAGGCCCGTGCCGATGCGCCCCATGCGGCCGGTCTCGCGCGCCAGGGCGTGCAGGCCTTGAACCTCGGTTCCAATCGCGCTGGCGACATCCTGGATCATGGCGGGATCAAAGGTCGCCGCCAAGCCGATGGGTTCGGGAAAGTTGGTGGTGGGCAGGGGCCCCAAGGCCCCGTGCAGCGACTCGGTCCACCAGTTGTAGGCCGGAATTTCCAGCCGCGGGATGGCCGGCGCGGTGTTGAGCAGTTGTTCGAGCTTTTCATCGCGCGTCATCTCGCTGACCAACGCGGTCGCCGCGCGATCAGCCTGGGTGCTCACGGCGGAGGTCGGGGAGAGGGTCTGCTCGACGGGGCCTGCGTCAGCGCTAGACGCAACGACCAAGACCGATGCGACGAACGTCCCGGCAGCGGCCATGGTCCATCGTCGGCGCGTGGCCTCCGGCACTCTGTTTCGCATCTAGGCCGCCCTAATATCACTTATCCGGCTAGATCGCCTTGAGGCGACACGCCGTTTGTTATGGCTGTCTCACGAGCAGTACGCTGCCGGTCAGTCACCGCTCGACGCCCATGGGCGGCGTACGGAGCAGACCGTAGCGTCGAGCGATTGACAGGCCTTTATTTGCCGGACAAATGGTAACGCTAACAAGCTGGGATGTGCAAGAGCGACATCGCGCGATGTGGGAGGTTTGAATGAGGGTTAGCGAGACGCGTGACCCGCGCCGTCACCGAGGTCCGACCCGCGCCCTGCGTCCGATGATCATGGCCCTGATGCTGGCCCTGCCAGGGATGGCCGACGCTCAGATGGCGACTAGTGCGCCACCGACCGCGACGGCCTGAAGCTGGACGCGGCCAAGCTTCACGCGGCGATGGACCGCTCCGGCATCGCCAACAGCTTCGAGATCTATCCTGGCGACCATACCAGCGACGTGGCAGTGCGGTTCCAGGAGCACGTTCTGCCGTTCTTCAGCAAAAATCTGGTGTTCAAGGGCCGTTAAGCCAGCCCAAACCCGTTTCCAGGATTGGTCATGATGTTTGTTCGTCTCGTCGCTGCGGCCCTGATCGCGCTGTTCGCCGCGCACGCCGCGACCGCCGCCGCCGATCCGCTCGCCGCCTCCGGACGCTGGAGCGCCTATCAGCGTGGCGCGGCGCGCACCCCGCCAATGGGTTGGAACAGCTGGAACGCCTTTACCAGCGACATCGACGAGGAAAAGATCATGGGCTCGGCTCAGATCCTCGTCGATGCGGGTCTGGCGGCCAAGGGCTATCGCTATGTCGATATTGACGACGGCTGGTGGCTCAAGCGCCGGGCCGCCGATGGTCGGATGCTGATCCGCGCCGACCGCTTCCCTTCGGCCGCGACGCTGAACGGCGACACCACCTTTCGCCCCCTGACGAACCGTCTGCACGCCATGGGGCTGAAGGCGGGTATCTATTCCGATATCGGCCGCAACAGCTGCGGTCAGGTCTTCACCTCGACCTTTCCCAACCAACCCGAGGGGACGGTGGCCGAGCGGGAGGTCGGGCTCTACGGTCACGTCGATCAGGATATCGCACTGTACTTCGAAGAATGGGGCTTTGACCTGATCAAGGTGGATGGCTGTGGCATTCGCGGCCTGCCCGCCAGCCATCCGCAGGTGAAGGCCGGCCTCTACCGCGCCCTGGAGCCGCTAGTCGATTCGGACTCGCTAGGCAGAACCAATGTCGGGGCGGTGCGCGCCCTCTATGGCGAGGTCGGCGCGGCGCTGGATCGTCACAACCCGGATGGCGACTTTGTCTATTCGATCTGCATCTGGGGCGCGGCCGACGTCCGCGCCTGGGCCAAGGACGTCGGGGCGATGTCGCGCACCAGCGAGGACATTTCGCCCAATTGGAGCCGCATGCTGCACAACATTGACAGCGTGGCGCGGCGCCCGCTCTACGCTCATCCAGGATCGTGGAACGATCCGGATATGCTCTATGTCGGGAGCGGCGACTTCGACGAGAACCATCTCACCGAAGCGCGGTCGCACTTCGCGCTGTGGGCGATGGTCAATGCGCCGCTGATCATCGGCTATGATCTGCGCAAGGCGTCCAAGGCTTTGCTCGACATCCTTGGCGCGCCCCGGCTTATCGCCATCAACCAGGATGTCGCCGGCAACCAGGCCGTGCTGGCCTTCGACTCCGACGACGTCAGCATCTTCGTCAAGACATTGGTCAGCGGCGACAAGGCCGTGGCGATCCTCAACCGGACTTCCGCGCCCATCGAGGCGACGCTGACCGCAGCTCACCTGAAGTTCCTGGCCGACGCCGATGTCGATCTCACCGATCTCTGGTCCGGCGAGGCGCTCGCCTTTCGTGGCGAGCGAAAATTCCAGCTGCAGCCGCGCGAGACGCGAGTTTTCACCGCCCATGGTGCGCGGATCCTCGCCGACGGCGTCTATCTTTCCGAAAGCCCTGGGCTGGTGAATCCGGCCGTGGATGGCGTCGTCATTCCCGAGGCCGAGCCCTTGATCCATCGCGGGCTTCTCCCGTGGCGCGGCACCCGAGGGACCGGGGAGCCGCCGCGCTATGGCGGCTGGGGCGGAGCCCAGGCTGACAGCACGCCCTATGGCCAGGAACTGGCCGTCGCTGGCCGAAAGTTCGTCGCCGGGATCGGCGTGCTGGGCAATTCGCGGCTGGAGGTCCGCAACCCCGGCTTCAAGCGCTTCAACGCAACTGTCGGGCTGGACGATTCGGCGCGCGATCGCAGCCAGCCCGTCACGTTCGAGGTCTATGGCGACGGCAAGCTCCTGGCGCGCTCGGCTCCGTTACGCTTTGGAGCCGCAGCCACGCCGCTTAGCGCCGATGTCGGTGGGGTCAAGCTGATCGAGCTGGTGGCGCGCACGCCCCAGGCCGCGCGCTTCCCCGATCCGGTGACCTGGGGCGACGCGGCCTTGACCGGCTCCGATGCGCGCTGAGCAGGAAAGGCCGTGGCCAGAACCATCAGCACGTTGATCTCGGCGATCGCCGGCTTGCTGTTGCTTGCCTGCGCCGGAAACGTGCAAGCCCAGGTTTGGCGCGCCGACGGCGATTCAGGAACCTATCAGAACCCCCCGCTCAATGCCGACTATCCCGATCCCGACATCATCCGGGTGGGTGAGGATTTCTATTTCGCCTCCACCACCTTCGTGAACGCCCCGGGCTTGACGATCCTCCATTCCAAGGATCTCGTGAATTGGGACATCATCGGCCACGTCATGCCGCGCCTCGAGGGGAATCCGAAATACGACCTCAGCGGCGGCGGCGACTACCGGCATGGGGTGTTCGCGCCTAGCCTGCGCCACCATAACGGCCGCTTCTACATCGCTGTCACGCCGGTAGGACACAACACACGCGTCTATTCGGCCACTGACATTCGCGGGCCTTGGCGCGTGCATGAACTTGACCGCGAAGCCTTCGACCCAGGCCTGTTCTTCGATACCGATGGCAAGGCCTTCATCGTGACCTCGGTCGGCTCGGATGGCACGGTGCGCCTTCTGAGCCTGAACGCCGGCCTTACCGCCGTGACCGCCGAGCAAACCGTTCATTACATCCAGGGGGCCGAAGGCTCCAAGCTGATCCGGCGCGGCGCATGGTACTATCTGTTCAACGCCATCCCCCGGCGTCTAGCCTTGACGGTGTCGCGGGCCAGGAGCCTGGCAGGTCCGTGGGAGACCCGTGACCAGATCGACGACACCACCGGAGGCCATCAGGGCGCGCTAGTCGATCTTCCCGACGGCGGTTGGTACGGCTTTGTCATGCGCGACGCCGGCGCAATTGGCCGCGTCACCAATATCAGCCCGGTGTTCTGGCAAGACGACTGGCCGGTCTGGGGCACGCCCGCCGCGCCCGGACGGGTTCCCGACCGCGCCCCCAAGCCTATTCCGGGGAGGCCGTTCGTCGAGCCGCCCAGCTCGGATGACTTCACGGGGCGCTCACTGGGGCGCCAATGGCAATGGAACCATAATCCACAGGACAGCCGCTGGTCGCTCGGCGAGCGGCCCGGCTTTCTCCGTCTGAAGACCACAACCAGCCCGGATTTCTGGGCGGCGAGAAACACCCTGGTCCAGAAAGGGCAGGGGCCTCGAAGCCGAGGCGTCGTCAAACTCGATGTTCGCGCCCTGGCGCCGGGTGATGTTTGCGGCTTTGGCGCCTTTGGGAAGTTCTCGAACCAACTGGTGGTGACGGGCGCGGGAAATGGCCAAGGCGCCTTGAGCGCGCGGGTGGTTGAAAGCACGGAGGCTGGGGCCAAGACCACGCCGCTGAGCGAGGCGCGGCCGATCCCGCTGCGTGATCTGTGGCTCTCGGTCGACATGGACTTCACCACGGACAAGGCAGCCTTGGCCTACAGCCTCGACGGTCGCGCCTGGACGGAGATGCCCGGCGATTTCCCGTTGGCCTTCGCCTGGCGCACTGGCACCTTTCAGGGTGAACAGTTTAGCCTCTTCTGCTTCAATCCAAGCGGCGGCGAGGGGCGGATGGATATCGACAGCTTCACGCTCGCTCGGCCTGAATCCTCGAACCGATGACGCCGCCGCTACATCGCCGAGCGTGTGTCCTCCAACGCAAGCTCGACAAGCGCGCGCATGGCCGCGCCCGCAGCGTCAGGATTTCCGGCGACGACCGCGTCACAGACCCTAGCGTGGTCTGGGATCGGATCGCGGGGGAGGCCCCGGGTGCGTTGCTTGAATTCGGTGGTCCAACTGACGGCGGCCCCGATGCTGGCGCTCAGCGCCATCATTGCGTTGTTGTGGGTGGCGCCCAGCAAAGCGTCGTGGAAGGCTCGATCGGCGGCCCTGCCAGCTTCGGTGGCCAAGGTGTGGCGACGCATCTTGGCCAGGGCGTCCCTCAATGCCTTGATATCGTTCTTGTCGCGACGCTCAGCGGCGAACCGCGCGGCGGCTGGCTCGACCACGGCCCGCAGTTCGAAGAGATCGCGGACGAACGCCACGTCGGGTTCGGCGGAAAACGCCCAAGCCAGCACCGCCGGGTCGAGGATATTCCAGCGGCTGCGCGGCAGCACCCGCGTGCCGGCCTTTGGACGGCTTTCCAAGAGGCCTTTGGCTGTCAACACCTGCACCGCTTCACGATAGGCGCTGCGCGACACGTCGAGCGCTTCGGCGTTGGCGATCTCTCCGGTCAACTTGTCGCCCGGCGCGATTTGGCCGGAGACAATCGCCGTGCCGAGATAGTGGGCTACAGCGCCGCGAAGGCGACGCCCAGAGCCTCGAGCCGACCGCGCGATCGGTGTGTCGTTCGGCTCGTCCGACGTCATGGGCGTGATGCTCTTCAGATACTTGCGCGCCCCCATAAGCTCAAGCGCGCGAGCCTTGGCAAGTTTATCGGATCGACCCATTCGCAGCCGTGCTGTGGCCGGTTCGGCCGGAAGTTGAGCTTGATTGATTAGCGGGAGCGAGCGCCAAGCGCGATACGAAAAATCCCGCCGTGAGGCCGGATTTCGCTCCAGGGCCAGGGCTGGCTCCCCTCGTGACCAATTCGAACCATGTGTCGCGCGCCGGGCCGCGAGCCCGCGGTCCGGTTCGAGCAAGTCAGGCTGTTCAGCCGCGAAACGGCTGATCCATGATCGCCATGCCGCCCATGGCCGGATCGCTGATGGAGTCGACGCCCATCTCCAGCCGTTCCGCCACGCGGCGCAGGTAGCCGTCGGCTTCGATCGACAGGTCGTACCAGCCGCCGCTGGCCTTGACCCGTAGGTCCTTGCGGATTTCGCGACCCGGGGCCAGCGTCGTCTTCCAGGGGCCGAAGGCGGTCTTGTAGGCGTTGGGCGTGGCGGTCAGGGTCAGGCTGGTCTCGCTGGGATTGCGCAGGATCAGGCCGACCAGGCCAGCGGTTCTCCTGGCTTCGACTCGCAGGATGGGGTCGGTCTCCGGCGTCGCGCCGATGAAATGGCGGTGAAAGCCGTTGGGACCCAACACCCAGAGATCGTAGGCCCCGGTGGGCCAGACGTCGCTGACGCGTTTGCCCGGCTCGACGGTGTAGCGGCGCGGTGGCTGGTCCAGCCGCAGACGGTCATAGACGTGGAGCACCGTCGCCTGTGAGCCGTCATTGGCCAGGATCAGTCCCATGCGACCGTCCCGCGCGCCCTCGTCTATCCGCGGGGCATAGGGCAGGGCGCGCGAGGGGCGAGGGCCCGTGGCCTGGGTCGGGACCGCCGGCGCGACCGGTGTCGGCGGAACGGTGGTGTCCTTGAGCGCCGCGGCGCGGTCGGCCAAAGCCCGTGTGGTCGGCAAGGCTTTGACGAAGGGGGCGTTATTCGGAGTCTTGAAGTCGAAGGCGGTGGTCAGGTCGCCGCAAACCGCCCGTCGCCAGGGCGAGATGTTGGGCTCTGTCACTCCGAACCGCGTTTCCAGGAAGCGGATCACCGAGGTGTGGTCGAAGACCTGCGAATTTACCCAGCCGCCCCGGCTCCACGGCGACAGCACATACAACGGAACCCGGGGGCCAAGCCCGTAGGGACGTCCCATTAACTCGTCGCGCTCGGCCTTGGCCTCGGTTGGGTTGCGCACCAGATGATATTCACCGGCGGTATCGACCGTCGAGTCGCCCAGAACCGTTCCGTCCGCCGCCTTCGAGGGCGGGGCGGGCGGCGGGACGTGGTCGAAGAAGCCGTCGTTCTCGTCGAACATCACCAGCAGCACGGTCCGCGCCCAGACCTTGGGATCGGCGGTCAGGGCGTCGATCACCCGGGCGGTGTAGTCAGCGCCCTGGGCCGGGCTGGAGGGACTGGGATGCTCGGAATCTGCCGCCGGCGCCACGATATACGACACCTGCGGCAAGCTTCCGGCCAGGACGTCCTCCCGCAGGCCGTCCAGCTTGCGGGTCGACAATGCCAGGGCCTTCAGCCTTGGGTCTGACCCGGGAAGGGCGTCATGGCTGTCACGATAGGCCTTGAATCCGGCCGTCGGGTTGTCGGTGAAATTGTCAGCCATGTCCTGGTAGATGCGCCAGGTCACGCCGGCCGCCAGCAGCCGCTCGGCATAGGTCGTCCAGCGATAGGGATCGGCCGCCCCGCCGTCGGCGACGAAGCTGTCGTGGCTGTTGGAGATCGAGGGGCCGCCGAGCTGACCGGACGGATCGTTGGTGGCTGTCCACAGGAACAGACGGTTGGTGTTGGTGCCGGTCTGGGTCGAACAGTGATAGGCGTCGCAAAGCGTGAAGGCGTTGGCCATCGCGTACTGGAACGGAATGTCCTCGCGGCGGTAATAGCCCATGGCGCGCTCGGTCTTGGCGGCCGGCCAGCGGTTCATGCGACCTTCGTTCCAGGCCGCCTGGGCGTCGGACCAACTGTGGGGCGTACCCTCGACCCGCATGTGGGCGAAGGTTGCGAGGGTGTCCAACGGGAAGGGCGAGACTAGCGGCGGTCCGCCCTGCGCCGTGTCGTTGACCTGGGTCCAGACCGTCTTGTGGTGCAAACCCGGGCTGTCGGGCAAGGGAATCGGGAAGCGATCTCCAAAGCCTCGGACGCCATTCATCACGCCGAAATAGTGATCGAACGCGCGGTTCTCCTGCATCAGGATCACCACGTGCTCCACGTCTTTCAGGGAGCCAGCGCGCACGTCCGCGTCGATGGCCAGAGCTTTGGCGACAGCGGGCGGCAAGGCCAAGGCGGCGGTCGCCGAGAGCAGGAAGGCGCGACGATCGACTGGGGGCATGGAAAATTCCGGAAGGTGTGTGGTTCTCAGTGTCTAGCCACGCCTGATGTCGTTGAGGCGACAGAACGAGACGGTCGAAGGCGATTCTGCGCTTTAGGGGCTGCATGCTGACCCGCGGTCAGGCGATGGCTGAATTCTATCCCGCCGCCAAGCTTCGCTCCGGCATATGGCGGCAAGAAATTGCCCTGAGGCTCCGCTCAGACTCGGACGTCGAGATCACCTGGCTCGCCCGCTTTCGACGTTGCGTGAGTTCGTATTGGTATAGTCCAAATAAGCACTATCGCTGGTATGCGGTACAGGCCACTCGGGGATCCCAGTTTTTTCGGACGCCCAGACGCGCCTCGCCGCCAAGTTTGAACCTGCGGCGCGGCGCACCATGCTGCCGCCGATCTGCGATTTCTCGGCCATTACTCTTGTCACTGCTGATGTTTATACGGGGCGGGCGAATTTCCTGCGCTCAGGACAGGGAACTGTCACGCAGATGTCGCCGCAAGCTGCTTAGGTTTCCTGGTCCATACCAGTTGGGGCGGGGAACACTCATGTCGAAGCAATATCCTGTTCGGGCCATGTGCCCGAACCGCAAGAACTTTTGGCTGGCCACCGTTTCGGCGCTGGTCGTCAGCGCCAGTTCGTCGGTGGCGCTCGCGCAGCAGGCCTCCGGCGCGTTGGCCGCCAGTGATCTGGTCGATGAGGTGGTCGTCACGGGCTTTCGCAAGTCGCTGAGCGATGCGCGGGCCATCAAGCGGGACTCGGTCATCCAGAAGGACGCGATCGTCGCCGAGGACATGGCGAAGTTCCCCGACCTGAACCTGGCCGAGTCGTTGCAGCGCCTGCCGGGCGTGCAGATCACCCGTGAGGCGGGCGAGGGCCGGCGCATTTCACTGCGCGGCCTCGGCCCCGATTTCAGCCGCGTGCAGCTTAACGGCATGGAAGTGCTGGGCAATGTCGACTCCGCCCAGGACAGCCGTGGCCAGCGCTCGCGCGACCGGGCCTTCGACTTCAACATCTTCGCCTCGGAACTGTTCTCGAAGGTGGAGGTCGAAAAGACCTTCGAGGCCGCCCAGAACGAGGGCGGCATGGCCGGCACGGTGGCCCTGTTCACCGGCAAGCCGTTCGACTACGCGCCGGGCTCCAAGGCCGCAGTGTCGCTGAAGCTGGGCACCAACGAATATACCAAGGATACGCAACCCCGCGTCGCCGCGCTGTTCAGCCGTAACTGGGACAACAAGTTCGGCGTGGCGGTCTCGGTCGCCTACTCCAAGCGCGAGACGACGGAGCAGGGCCACAACACCTATAACTACGACCAGCCCGACGCCGACACCCTGAAAGGCTTGGTCGCCAAGGGTCTGGACATCTCGCATCTGAGCGCCGCCCAGAAGACCAAGTTCCTGTCGGGGGATCTGTATTTCGCCGACGGCAACCGCATCTCCTCCTGGGACTCGAAGGCCGAACGTCTCGGCCTGACGGGCGCGGTGCAGTGGAAGCCGATCGACAACCTGCTGCTGACGCTCGACGTGCTGCACGGCGAGTTCACCACCCACCGCGACGAGATGCACTTGGCCACGCGCCCGCTGAAGTCCGACGGCTCGGTCGCCTTCGACACCCCGGCCGGCGGCGTCTGGCCGGCCATCTTCCAGAAGGGGTCGGTGATCAACGAT
Source organism: Caulobacter sp. DWP3-1-3b2 (assembly GCF_049896325.1). Lineage (NCBI taxonomy): Bacteria > Pseudomonadati > Pseudomonadota > Alphaproteobacteria > Caulobacterales > Caulobacteraceae > Caulobacter > Caulobacter sp. DWP3-1-3b2. The sequence continues at coordinate 48,184 of NZ_JAFCUB010000005.1, read as the reverse complement.
CTGGCCTGGGACAAGGACAACTACGTAACCAAGACCGACGTCACCGGCACGACCTTCGGCAGCGAGCACCGCCGGTCGCTGAACGAGAACCGCTTCAACCAGCTGGCCTTGACCGGCAAGTGGGATGCGTCCGATCGCCTGTCGATCGACGGCCATGTCGGCTACGAGAAGTCCACCTACAAGACCCCCTATGACGACAAACTCTACATGCGGGCCAAGGGCAACCTGATCGCCAACTATGGCGCCGACGGCCAATCGGCGTCGTTCAGCTATCCGGGCTGGGATCCGACCAACCCAGCCAATTACGCGATGGATTCGTTCTATTATCGCGGTTTCAATAACCACTCGGAATTGCGCGAGGGCGTGCTGAACGCACGCTATGAACTGACCGACGCGCTGACGGTGCGCGCGGGGATCGCCTACCACAAGTTCACCCAGGGCGGCCGGGACCTCTTCTATGACGACAACGTCAACGGAACGCGGTCCAAGACGCGCGGCACGTCCGTGGCCGATATCAGCTCGGTGTTCACCAACAACGCCGGGTCGTGGCTGGTGGGCGACTACGCCAAGGCCTTCGCCAAGTACAAGGAATACCACCGCTTCGGACCCAATACCGATGGGACAGGCGGCGCGTTGCAGGACATCGAGAATGTCTACGAAACCAGCGAGGAAACCATCTCCGAATACGTGCAGGCCGACTGGGACAGCGAACTGTTCGGCAAGCGCTTCCGCGGCAATATCGGCCTGCGCGGCTACAGCACCGACACCCACAGCACCGGCTGGATCCAGGGCGACAGCTACGCCTATCTCGGCACGACGGACGTGAAAGGCAGCTATGAAGGCGTTCTGCCGGCCCTGAACACGGTGCTGGACCTGACGCCCGAAGTGCTGGTGCGCTTCTCGGCCACCCAGAATCTGAACCGTCCGAGCCTGGGCTCGATGGCGGCCAAGGGCAGCGCGTTCCAGGATGAGGATAACGGCGAGATCACCGCGTCGCGCGGCAATCCCGACCTCAAGCCCTTCAAAGACACCACGCTGGACCTGTCGGTGGAATACTATTTCGGCAAGTCAGGCCTGCTTTCAGCGGGTGTGTTCCGCAAGGACATCACGAACTTCATCACGTCCAATACCCTGCACAACGTCCCCTTTAGCGAGACGGGGGTACCCTACAGCACGATCCCGGGTGCAACGGGCAGCACCATCGTCACCGATTTCGACGTTCCAACCAACAGTTCGGACAAAGTGAAGCTGACCGGCGTCGAATTCGTGGCGCAAGGTCAGTTCTCGTTCCTGCCTGAGCCCTTCGATAAACTAGGCGGTGTGGCGAACTATACCTATGTGAATTCCAACACGGATCTCACCGGTATTTCCAAGTCCAACTACAATATTACCCTCTATTATGAAACCGATCGTTGGGGCGCCCGCGGTTCATTGAGCCACCGCACCCGCTGGTACACCGGCTATAACAGCGATGTCATGAGCGCCGACACGCGAGGCTTCGAGGGGTCTACCTATGTGGACGCCTCGGCCTTCTTCAATCTCACCGACAAGCTCCAGGTGTCGTTGGACGCCGTCAATCTGACCAATGAGAAGGACACCCAGTTCTGGGGCCAGAACCGCTATCTCTATAACCAGAACCAGAGCGGTCGGACCTACATGATGGGGCTCAGCTACAAGTTCTAAGACGACCTAGACCCAGCGCCCCCTCTCCAGGGAGGGGGCGTTTTTCCGTGTGTCCAGAAACATGATCATTTCTCACCGCCACCGTTTCATCTTTGCCGCCGTACCCAAGACCGGCACCCACTCCGTGCGGCAAGCCTTGCGCGAGCAACTGGGCGACGAGGACGTCGAGCAGGTGGGGCTGTTCGTCGACAAGCGGTTCCCTTGGGAGGACCTGGCGGCGATCCGGCATGGTCACCTGTCGCTGCGGCAGGTGCGCCCGTATCTCGGCGAGGAGGTCTTCAGCGGCTATTTCAAGTTCGCCTTCGTGCGCAACCCGTTCGATCGTTTCGTCTCGTACTGCGCCTTCATGCTGCGGGGCGGCGATGACTTCCAGCGTCGACCGCACGACATGATGCGCCACTTTCTTTTCGAAGAAGCTCCGGAGGGCCATGTCCTGTTCCAGCCACAGGCTTCGCTGCTGGTGGGCGAGGACGGCGAGACCTTGCTGACCGACATGGTCGGTCGCGTCGAGAACATGCAGGGGGCGTATGACGCGATCTGCGCGCGCCTCGGCATCGCCAACCGGCCCCTCGACCGCGTCAACGGCAGCCAGCGCGGCGACTATCGGCCCTATTATGACCAGACCCTGATCGACGGCGTCGCCGCGCGCTATGCTCAGGACCTGGATCTGTTCGGCTACTCGTTCGAAGGCCTGCGATGAACGCCATTCCGCTCGCGCCCGCCGCCAACCCGCGCAAGACGACGGGCGTCCGCAAGCTTGGCCCGGTCGACATCACCGCGCTGCGGGCGGCCGTGCTGGAGATCCCCGAGGCGGTCTGGGACGCTGAGGACGCTGGGAAGCCTAACAGGTTCCAGGTGCTGGACGTGACGCGCCATATCGTCTTGCGCTTCATCGACAGCCCCCGCGACTGGCGCGGGTCCCACGATCGAGCAGCCTGGCCAGAGTGGCGCGGCCTGCTGGAGCCCGTGCTGGCGCGGGCCGTCCGCGACTACGGCTATGCGCGCGGGGTGTTCCCGCGAGTGATGCTGGCCAGCATGCCCCCGGGCGGGGTGATCCACCCGCACATCGACGCCAATCCGGCGGCGAAGTGGCCGCACAAGATCCACGTGCCGCTATCGACCAACCCTGGGGTGGTGTCGTTCTTCGGCGGCGGCGAACACCATTTTCCGGCGGGCGAGGCGGTGGAGGTCAACAACCTTGGCCCGCATTGGGTGCGCAACGACGGCGAGACCGACCGCGTCCATTTGATCTTCGAGTATTATGACGCCGACCAGCCGGAACCGAGCTGGCTGGAGCCGTTCCTGCTGGCCGGTGCGGCGCGATGAGTTCCAGTGACCGCGACGCCTTGCTGCGGGAGGCCAGGGACCTGCGCGTTCGGCAATGCGTCCCGCAAGCGCTGGCCGCGCTCGCACGCCTGCAGGCGCTGCACCCTCGCTTTAGCCGCCTGTATCAGGAGCGCGGCCACTGCCACGTCGTCCTTGGGAATGCGCCGGCGGCCATCGAGGCGTTGCGAGAGGCCGTGCGCGTCAACCCGACGCTGCCGGCCAGCTGGGACATGCTGGAGCAACTCTATCGCATGCACGGCGACGCCGCCCAGACGGCTACGGCGGCGGGGCATCTGGCCGCGCTGCGCCAGCTGCCTTCCGCAGTGGTCGCCGCCAACAGCCTGTTCGCCGATGGCGATCTCGAACTGGCCGAGGAAGTTATCCGCCGTTACTTGTCCGACGATCATCTCAACGTCGGCGCTCTGCGCCTGCTCGCACGGATACGCCAAGAACGTGGTGATCTCGACGAGGCCGAGGCGATGCTGGAAGCGGCGCTCGAGCGCGCGCCCGACTACAACGCCGCGCGTCTCGACTACGCCATGGTGCTCTTGCAGCGGCAGAAGCACCTGCGGGCGCGGCAGGAGGCCGAAATCCTGCTCGGGCACGACCCGGATAACCGCGACTACCTCAAGCAGTACGGCGCGGCGTGTGTGGGCCTGGGCGACCACGAGCCGGTGATCGATCTCTATGGGACGCTGCTGGCCGGGCCGGTTCAATCGGGAGCGGAAGTCGCCGACCTGCGCCTGTGGCGAGCCAACGCCCTGAAGATCACGGGTCGGCGGGAGGAGGCCATCGCGGACTATCGCGCCTCCCTGGCGGCGCGGCCGGACAACGGCGTGGCCTGGTTCAGCCTCGCCAACCTGAAGACCTATCGCTTCATCGACGACGACATCGCGCGCATGGTCGATGCGGAATCCCAGCCTGCCGTCCAGAACATGGACCGCATCTATCTGTGTTTCGCACTGGCCAAGGCGCTGGAGGACCGGGGAGACCACGCTGCCGCTTGGCGATACTACGAGCGCGGCAATGCGATGCGGCGCACCGCCGGCCGCTATCGCCCCGACGTCGCGGAAGCCTGCGCCCTCCGCTTGAAGCAGGTGTTCACAGCCGATGTCTTCGCCGCGCGCGCTGGCTGGGGCGTGGACGATGCCACGCCCATCTTCATCCTGGGTCTGCCCCGTTCTGGCTCGACCCTGATCGAACAGATCCTGGCCTCCCATTCCTGTGTGGAGGGTACGCACGAACTGACAGAGATCGACCGCTATGTCGGCGAACTTTGCGGTCGCGATCCTGATTGCCGCCTGCCGCTACGCCCCGAGGCGTTGCTAAGCCTGACCGCCGGGGATGTCCGCTTGTTCGGAGAGCGCTTCCTGGCCGAGACCCGCACCTATCGCGGGCTGGGCCGGCCGTTCTTCATCGACAAGATGCCGAACAATTTCTGGCACATCGGCCTGATCCATCTGATGTTTCCACGCGCCACGATCATCGATGTGCGGCGTGAACCGATGGCCTGCGGCTTCAGCAACCTCAAGCAGCTGTTCGGGACCACCAATCAAGAGTTCAGCTATGGCGTCGAGGACATCGCCCGCCACTACCGCGCCTATCTCGACCTCATGCGGCATTGGGACGACGTGCTGCCCGGGCGCGTGCTGAGGGTGCGATACGAGGACCTGGTCGAGGATCTTGAAGGCGGCGTGCGGCGTATGCTCGACCATTGCGGGCTGCCGTTCGAGCCGGCCTGCCTGGCGTTCCACAAGACTCGGCGCAGCGTGCGCACGCCCAGTTCCGAGCAGGTGCGCCAGCCCATCGGCCGGGAGGGGCTGGACCAATGGCGGCATTATGCCCCCTGGCTCTCCCCGCTGCGAGACGCGCTGGGCGACGCCTTGACCCGCTACAGGGACTGACGCATGCGGCTGTCCCAACCCTTCTTTCAGCTCCCGGTGCTCTTTGACGTGGCGCGCCTGCAGGCCGAGGTCGCGGCCTTGCCGGACCAGGCGTGGGCCCCGCACCCCGACCGCCTGCCCGGCAACAGCGCGGCGCTGCTGATCAGCGCCGGCGGCGGGGAGACCGATTCCGTGTACGGACAGATGTTGTCGACGCCCTGGCTGGCGGGCATGCCCTATCTGCGCCAGGTCCTCGCGGGCTTTGGCGTGGTCTGGAGCCGCTCGCGGTTGATGCGCCTCGCGCCGGGTTCGGGCGTGCCCGAGCATGCCGATATCAACTACCACTGGCATACGCGGGTGCGGGTGCACATCCCCATCATCACCTCGCCGCTTGTGCGCTTTCACTGCGACGGGCAAGACGTACACATGGCTGCCGGCGAAGCGTGGATCTTCGACAACTGGCGTCCGCACCATGTCGAGAACAGGGCCAGCGTCGAGCGAATCCATCTCGTTGCGGACACCACCGGCACGGCGGCCTTTTGGCAATTCGCCTGCGGCCAGGCGCCGCCGCGCGCGCAATGGCGGACGGTGACCTGGGACCCCGCGAACAGTTCAAACCTGCTCACCGAGGGCGACCATCGCTCGCCGGTGATGCCCTCCGCCGAGGTACAGCTGTTGATCGACGACCTGCGCGCGGAGCTGACGGTCGCCACCGACACCGTCGAGGCCAAGGCCCGCGCCGCGCGGCTGAGCCTGCTGCTGGAGAGCTTCGTGCTCGACTGGCGCCAGCTCTGCGCGCTGCATGGCGCCGGCGGCCGAGGACGAGCGGAGTTCCTGCGCCTGGCGGGCGCCTTGCATCAGGCCGCCAAGCCGCTCGCCGCCGGGCTGGTCATGCGCTCCAACAAGGCCAGCGCGCTGCTGGTGCTAGAAAAGCGCGTGCTGCAGCACCTGGTCGCGGACGAAGGGTGACGAACTTGGAACAGCATTTCGATCTCGCGGTGGTCGGCGCCGGCGTGGTGGGGCTGGCGCACGCCCTGGCCGCCGTGCGGCTTGGCAAGCGGGTCGTGGTCATCGATCGCGACGCCCAGGCCAACGGCGCCTCGGTGCGCAACTTCGGCTTCGTGACGGTCACGGGCCAGGCGCGGGGCGAGGTCTGGAGACGCGCCCGTCGGTCGGCCGAGGTCTGGAGCGAGATCGCCGGCCCCGCCGAAATCGACGTGCTGCAAAGGGGGCTTACCATGGTCGCCCGCCGTCCCGAGGCCATGGCCGTGCTGGAGGCCTTCCTCGAAACCGAGATGGCCGAGGGCTGCGGCTGGCGCGAGGCCGCCGACCTCGGCGACCGCCTGCCGGGGCAGGGCAAGGTGCTGGGCGCCTTGACCAGCCAGGTCGATCTGCGCGTCGAGTCCCGCACCGCCATCCCCCGCCTGGCGGCCTGGCTGGAGGCCGCACACGCCGTGACTTTCCTGCGCGGCGCCGCCGTGCGCGGCGTCGAGACCGGGCGTCTGGAAACCTCGGTCGGCGTGGTCCATGCCGACGCCATCGTTGTTTGCCCGGGCGATGACCTGGTCACCCTGTTTCCCGAGCGCTTCTCCCGCGCCGAGGTGACGCGGTGCAAGCTACAGATGTTGCGCCTGGCCGATCCCGGCTGGCGCCTGCCCGCGCCGGTGATGTCCGACCTCGGCCTCGTCCGCTATCTAGGCTACGCCGCCCTGCCGCAGGCGGACGCCCTGCGTGCGCGACTGGAAGCCGAGCAAGGCGCGCACCTGCAGCACGGCGTCCACCTGATCGTGGTGCAGAGCGCCGACGGCTCGCTGGTGGTCGGCGACAGCCACCACTATGCCGCCACGCCCGACCCCTTCGCCCGCGACGATGTCGACGCCCTGATCCTGGACGAGTTCGCCCAGGTGTTCGGCCAGGCGTCGCCGCCGGTCCTGGAGCGCTGGACCGGCACCTATGCCTCGGCCGCCGGCCACAGTCTGGTCGAAGCGCCGCTGCCTTGCGTGCGCCTGGTGACCGTGACCAGCGGCACGGGCGCTTCGACCGCCTTCGGGCTGGGCGAGGAGGTTATCGCCGACCTATACGCACGTCCCCAAGGAGTCATGGCATGATACGCAGTCCCATCCAGGCCGTCGTCTTTGACTGGGCCGGCACGATGATCGACTTTGGGTGTCGCGCGCCGGTCGTGGCCTTGCGTGAGGTATTCGGCCAGGCGGGGGTCGAGATTTCCGAGGTCGAGGCGCGGACCGACATGGGCCGGGCCAAGCGCGACCATGTGAGGGCGCTGCTCGCCATGCCGCGCATCGCGGCGCTCTGGACAGAACGCCACGGCGCGGCGTCCGCCGAGGACGACGTCACGCGTCTGCATGACGCGGTGGAGCCGAAGATGCGCGCGGCGGCTCGCGACTGCGCCAGGCTGATCCCCGGCGCGGCCGAGATCGCGGCCGATCTGCGCGCGCGGGGTGCGAAGATCGGCTCGACTACCGGCTACACGCGCCCGATGATGGCCGACATCCTGCTGCTGGCCGCCGAGCAGGGTTACGCGCCCGACGTGGTGGTTTGCGCGGGCGAAACGGCGCAGGGTCGGCCCTCGCCGTTGATGATGTGGAAGGCCCTGGTCGAACTCGGCGCCTGGCCGGGGCGAGCCTGCGTCAAGGTCGATGACGCGGTCGTCGGCATCGGCGAGGGGCTGGAGGTCGGCGCCTGGACGGTCGGCCTGTCGGCCTCGGGCAATGGGGTTGGCCTGGAGCAGGGCGCGTTGGCGATCCTGCCCGCCTCCGAGCGCACCGCGCGGATCGCGACGTCGGCCGACGCCCTGCGCGACGCCGGCGCGCACTATGTGATCGAGAGTGTCGCCGATCTTAGGCCTGTGTTGGCGGAGATCGAAGCGCGGATCGAGCGGGGCGAGGCGCCGCGCTAGCCCACCTTGTTCGCCCGCTCGATCAGATCGCGAAGAAGGTCGTGATAGGTCTCGAAGCCGGCCACCTCGGCCTCGGGCGCCTTGCCGGCTTCGTCGTAGCCGCGCAGCCGCAGGGCGGTCTGCGCCGCAGGATCGGCCAGGAACGCCTCAAGCTCGCCTTCGCTCATCGGGCCGCCTTGCAGGGCCAGGCTCTGCAAGGAGGCCGTGCTGAGGCGCTCATGATAGGCGGGGTCGACGGCCACCCGATAGCGCTTAGCCGCCACGTGCAGGCGGATCGGCTCGGTCACTTCGGGGCCGAACGCCCGCGCCAGATAGCCGGCGCTGATGTGTTCATGGCGGGTATCGACGCCGCGGTCGGCGGCGTCCTCGCCGGCCTTTTGCATCATGTGGCCGACGTCATGCAGCAGGGCGGCGGCGACCAGGGCCAGCGGCGCGTCGTCGGCCTTGGCGTGATGGGCTGTCTGCAGCGCATGTTCCAACTGGCTGACGTCTTCGCCATAACGGAGGCCGCCGAGTTGGGTGAAGAGGTCGGCAAGTTCGGACACGAAAGCATCGGCCGCGATAGGAGAGGTCATCGAATATCCGTACTAGGTGTTGGACTGGCTCAGGGCTTGGGCGCGTGGCTCACAGGCGCATGCGGCCGATGCCCGGATCGGTTCGGCTGGCGCGTCCCGTCTCGAAATGGCCGGCCAGGCGCTGGATGAACGCCGGATCGTCCGCCAGGGTCAGGGTCAGGTCGTACCAGTGGTCGCTGCCGCGCAGGTCCCAGACCGAGCGGACCACGCCTTTGGGGGGCAGAACCAAGCTCTGACTAGCTTCACCTTCGGCAAGCGGATAGGCCTCGTTCATGAGCGCCGTGACACTGGCCGAGCCGCCTCCGCCGCCGGCGAGGCGCAAGACCAGGCGGGAACGAGCGTCGGCGGCGACCGATACGCTCGGCTGCGATCGCGAGGCGTCGCCAGCGAACCGCCGATAGAAGCCGTGAGGGCCATGGACGGTCAGGTCGTAGGGCCCCGGCGGGCGGCTCGTGCTGTTCCAATGTCCAGCCGCATAGGTTTCGCCGGCCGCCAGGGTAAAGCGCCAGGGACCATCCCGATCGGTGTTGTCGAACACTTGGAAGACCGCGCCCGTGCGTCCCTTATTGACGAGGTCGATCCAGACGCCGCCGTCGCGAACCCGGGCGTCGGCCGACAGCGCATAGGGCAGGGGACGCGCGCCGCGCTGTGGCCCCTCCTGGGTCGAGGCCGTTTGCGTGTCGGGGATCTTCAGGGTGGGGGCGGTCTTGGACCGGGCCACGCGCGCCATGTAGTCAGCGGTCTGCGGTAGGGTCAGGGCCGTCCAATCCTGGTTCGGCGTGGCGAAGTCGAAGGCCGAGGTCAGGTCGCCGCACACCGTTCGGCGCCAGTCGCTGATGTTGTCCTCGCGAACCCCGAAGCGCTTCTCCAGGAACTGCAGCGTCGAGGTGTGGTCGAAGACTTCGGAGCAGACGAAACCGCCCCGGCTCCACGGCGAGACCACGATCGCCGGCACGCGGACGCCCAGGCCCAGCGGATGGGCGCCCTTGTTGACGCCCTTGTCCTGCGGGTTATAGGTTTTGCTCTCGCCGGCCACCGACACGCTGCTCCAGCCCTGCTCGGGCGTCAGCGGCGGCATGGGCGGCTGCATGTGATCGTAGAACCCGCCGGCCTCGTCATAATTGACGATGAACACGGTCTTGGCGAACACCTCCGGATGGTCCACCAGCGCCTTGATCAACTCGGCGCAGACATGTTCGCCCTTCGAGGGCTCGGCCTGCGGGTGTTCGGACAGGTCGGCCGCGGTGACGATCCACGACACTTGCGGAAGGCGGTCTGCAGCGACGTCGGCGCGAAACGCCTCGACCAGTTGCTCGCCGTCCGAACGCGTGCGATCGGCGCCGGTCTTGCCCTCGCTCACCCACGAGCGGCCGCGCTCATAGAGCGGCGAGTTTTTGGCGCAGGGGCGGAACGGCTTGAACACCGACAGGATGTTGTCGCCGAAATTGTCGTACTCTTGATAGACCTTCCAACTGACCCCGGCCGCTTGCAGGCGCTCTGCATAGGTCGTCCAGTCGTGCGGTCCCCGGGCCATGACCTTGTCTGTGGCCATGTCGGCGCTGGGCGTCTCGTCCTCGCCGTAGTTGCTCATCTGCGGATCGCCGCCGACCTTGCCACCGCCGTTGCAGCCCGTCCACAGGTGCAGGCGGTTGGGATAGGTCTGGGTCAGGGTCGAGCAGTGATAGGCGTCGCAGATCGTAAAGGCGCTGGCCAGAGCGTGGTAAAACGGCAGGTCCGAGGCCTTGTAATAGACCATCCGCTTGTGCAACTCGCCCGAGTGACCCCACTGGTCGTAGCGGCCGCCGTTGACGATGGTGACCGCCGCCTGGTGGCCCTGATCCGCGCCGTCGACCGTGTAGGCGTCGGTGATCGAGGCGTCGCCATGGAATGGAGCGACGAAGCCGTCCGGATGTTCGCGGCTAGGTTGGCGCCAGACCGAGGCGCCGCCGGGCAGCCGTTGCGGGCGCGGATCGCCCAGGCCGCGCACGCCGTTCAGCGCCCCGAAATAGTGATCGAACGCCCGGTTCTCCTGCATGAAGATCACCACGTGCTCGACGTCCATGATCGTGCCGGTGCGGTGGCGCGCGGGGATGGCCATGGCCCTGGCGACCGTGGCCGGCAGCAGGCCAGCGGCTCCTGCGGCGGCGGCGCTCACCGCAGAACGCAGGAAAGAGCGGCGGTCGGTCGTCATGGCTCTTCTCCTAATTCGATTTGGTATAGACCAGACAGATCGAGACGGGGACGAAACTTTCGTGAAAGCTTGACCTTGCGCCAAGCGGGCTCGTCAGTGGTCTGATCCAGTTCCTTGACCCCGGAGGGGCGCCCTCCCATCATCGGCCGTGGCGGGATTCGACCGCTGGCCAGGTCGTCCCATGCAACAGCCCGATCTCCAGTATATCGGCGTGCGTGACGACATCGCCGCGCGCATCGCCGGTAGCGAGTTCAAGCCGGGTGAGCGCCTGCCGTCCGAGCGCCAGATGCAGATCGGCGGCGGTGTGGCGCGCGGCACCATCCGCGAGGCGTTGTTCCAACTGGAGGCTGAGGGGGTCATCTACCGCAAGGACCGCAGCGGCTGGTATGTCTCGCCGCCACCGGTCGTCTACGACCCGACCCGCTGGGAAGGCTTCATGTCCTATGTCGAGGCGCAGGGGCGGCGGCCGGAGACGGAGACGCTGAGCAAGGTTGAGATCGCTTGCGACGACATGCTGGCGCAGATCTTTTCACGCCCCGTGGGTGCGCCGATGTACTGGATTCGCCGGCGGCGCTCGATCGACGGCCGGGCTGTGCTGATCGAGAGCATCATCGTCGATGCGTCCCTGGCGCCGGGCCTGGTGGAACACGATTTAGACGGCTCGCTGACCAGCGTCCTGAAATCGGTCTATGGCATAGGCGTGGCGCGCAACAAGGTCGACATGCAGCCCTGCGCCCTGACCCGCGACGAGGCCGAGGCCCTGCGGGTCAAGTCGGGTTTGCCGGGCCTCAGCGTGATCCGAACCTGCTACGACGCCCAAGGTCGCGTGGTCGAGTTCGACCGCGAACACTGGCGTCACGACGCCTTGAAGGTCAGCGTCGATATCCGCGTGCGGTAGGCTGTGAAAAGGGTGGTTTCGCGCCCGCGACTGCGTCATCTGGCTGTCGCTGATTTGGTATAGACCAAAAAGCTCGATCAAGGGACGTTTCATGATTTCAGGTCCTCGACGCTGGCTGGAGCGAGCCAACCCGCTGGCGTTCACCCTGTTCGCCGGCTTGGCTGGCTTCTGCGCCTATTTCTCGATGTACGCTTTTCGAAAGCCGTTCGCGGCGGCGACCTTCGGCGCGGTCGATGGCTGGGCCTTCGTCCTCGACTACAAGATTGCCCTCGTCCTGGCCCAGGTCGCCGGCTACGCCATATCGAAGATGATCGGCGTCAAGCTGATCTCCGAGATCGGCCCAGCCCGGCGCGGCGTGGCGATCCTGGGCCTGATCGCCTTTTCCTGGCTGGCCCTGGTGCTGTTCGCGATCCTGCCCGCCCCGTGGAACGTTGCGGCCCTGTTCCTCAACGGCCTGCCGCTGGGCCTGATCTGGGGCCTGGTGTTCGGCTACATGGAAGGTCGGCGGGTCTCGGAAGTGCTGGGCGCGATCCTATGCGCCAGCTTCATTCTGTCCTCGGGTGTGGTGAAGTCGGTCGGCAAATGGCTCTTGGTCGTGGAGCATGTCAGCCCCTTCTGGATGCCGGCCGCCACCGGCCTGCTGTTCATGCCGTTACTGGCCGTGTCGGTGTGGGCCCTGACCCAACTGCCGCCGCCCAACGCCGCCGACGAGGCCGCCCGGGTCCGCCGCCAGCCGATGGACGGGGCGCAGCGCCGGGCGTTCTTCGCCACCTATGCGCCGGGCCTGGTGCTGCTGGTCCTGGCCTATGTGCTGCTGACCGCGTTCCGCGACTTCCGCGACAATTTCGCCGCCGAGATCTGGGCCGCGATGGGCTTTGGCCAGGCCTCGGACGTGTTTACGGCCAGCGAGTTGCCGGTCGCGGTCATCACCCTGGGCGTCATGGCCGCCGTGATCCTGGTGCGCGACAATCTGAGAGCCTTGCTGGTGATGCACGGCGTCATCCTCGCGGGCTTTGTTCTGCTGGGCGTCTCGACCCTGGCCTTCCAGGCTCACCTGCTGTCGCCCCTGGTCTGGATGATCCTGACGGGCGCGGGCCTCTACATGGCCTACACGCCGTTCAACGCCATGCTGTTCGACCGGATGATCGCCTTCAGCGGCCAAATCGGCACGGCGGGCTTCCTGATCTACGTGGCCGACGCCTCGGGTTATCTCGGCAGCGTCGCCCTGCTGGTCTGGCGCAACTTCGCCATGGTACGGTTGGACTGGCTCGGCTTCTTCATCGCCAGCGCCTATGCCACCAGCGTTGTCGGCGCGGTCTGCACGGGCCTGGCCGGCGTCTACTTCCTGCGCCGCCGTCCGACACGTGACGCCCATGCTCTGACGACAGCCACCGCCAAGGATGCGCTCGCCTGACGTTGCGACCTGAGTGCTAGTCACCTGCTCGTTGACGAGGGAAGTCACGGCTTCGAGGGGGTTCAGAAGCCATTCCATCAAGGCGCTTTTTCTTGCGTCTTGCGCTGAGCGATTGCTCGTCTCGATAGTTGAGCGGCTGTTCCAGAGGTGGGCCGAGCGTAGCGCGATCGCCTCCGCTTTGATCTGCCGCCGATGCGGGCCAAAGTCGCAACTGATCGATCTTGCGGCGCCCGGGCGCGGTCTGAGCCGCCGGCGATCATCGCCTCGCGGCGGCTATATGAGTGATCGCCTCAAGTCTTGGCGCTCGGTCAACACGTGGACGCGTTGACCGCGGCCAAGCCCCGCTTGAAGGCGACGATCCGGTCGGCGTCGGAACCATGGCGTCGCGCGGCCGCAAGCGATGGTGTCGACAGCCGGCGATGCTTGAGCGTGTAGAGCGTCTGGAAAAGTCGAGGAAGCTGTAGGTCGAGATTGGGCGTCGCGAATAGTTGCGCTCCCTGGGCGGCGCCTTGCCGTGCATTGGCGCGACCCAGCCACCAGCCTGCAGCGCAATCGGCCTGGAGTTCGTAGGCCGGATCTGCAGGACGGATCTAGCGACCCTCGCGCATCTCCAGGAACTGGACGTGGTGGGCAACTTCATGGGCAATCATCAGGGCTGCCAAGGCGTTGCCATCTCTTGGGAAGATCGCGCGAGTTTCCTCCAGTTCGCCGAGATCCAGGGTCACGAGCTCGCCCGGCGAATAGCCGGCCCCGCGCGCGGGGTGGAGGCGAGGAAGGCGGTTGAACATCACCTTGGGCGCGCGGTAGGCGCTTCCCCTAGCGCTGAAGGGTTGAGACCATTCGATCGTCGTGGAGTCGAGGACCTTTCGCGCCAAGACGCTGGCCTCGCCCTCGCTCGTGCCGGCGGCCGGCGGAAGCGTGACGAGCACGAGGAGCAGAGCCAAGCCCGCAGATTTCAAGGCCTTGCGCTGGTCCATGGGCACTCCCTCCACCAAAGCCTATGACAGGACGGCTCACGAATAAAGCCGCGCCGACGCGTCCCAGCGCCGTTGTGAACGTAGGTCCAGGAGTTCATGCGAACGCGGTGGGACCTCTGATGCTAATGCGCCTCGCGCTGATGACGGCGGTTCTCGCTGCGGCCCCAACCTGGGTGGCCGCCAGTGAACCGGCGCCGCCCGGTGTGGGGCCGGCCGCGGCGGCAGTCAGTTTGAACAGGTCGACGATCGCCGCATCTACGGGTTCGAGGTTTCGCAGCAGTGGGAGCTTGGCGCCGATCGCTGGCGGGCCGGGGTCGATGGGCGCTACGACGACATCCGCCAAGTGGGCCTTTTTCACGCCCGCGCGCGCCAGCGTCTCAATCTGGTTCGCGACGACCGCGTCAAGGAAGGCAGCGTCGGCCTGTTTGTAGCCAACGATCACCGGTTCAACGACAAGCTACGCAGCTATGTCGGACTGCGCTACGACCACTATAACTTCGACGTCGGGTCCGAGCCCCTTGCGGCCAATTCCGGCCAAGCTGAAGACGGCAAGGCGTCAATCAAGGCCAGCCTGGTCTACAAGCCGGTCGCGCCGCTGGAGCTTTATGCCAGCTATGGCCAAGGCTTCCATTCCAACGACGCGCGGGGCGTCACCATCACCGTCGATCCCGTCAGCGGCGATCCGGCCCAGCCCGTCACGCCGCTGGTTCGCTCGGTTGGCGGCGAGGTCGGTGCGCGGGTCTATCTGGGCGACCGCCTGCAAGCCACCGCGGCGGTCTGGACCCTGCAGCTGGATTCCGAGCTGCTCTTTGTCGGGGACGCTGGCAATACCGAGGTCAGCCGGCCCAGCCGTCGCGGCGGTGTCGAGCTCGATCTCTACTATTTCCCCGCCAAGGCGGTGAACGCCAATCTTGAAGTTTCATATTCGGGCGCCAGGTTTCGCGATAGCGACCCGGTCGGGGACAAGATTCCCGCATTCATTCCCCTGGTCGTCAGCGCCGGGGTCTCGGCAAAGTCGGGAACGGGCTGGCTGGCCAGCGCCCAGGTCCGCTATTTCAGCCCCTATCCGCTGATCGAGGACGAGAGCGTCAAGTCCACCGGCTCGGGCTTGGTCAATGTCCGAGTGGGGCGCGATCTCAAGCGTCTCGGACTGTATGTTGACGTGCTCAATGTGCTCGACAGCAACGATCACGATGTCGACTACTATCACGCCTCACGGCTGGCCGGCGAACCTACCGAGGGCGTCGAGGACGTCCATTACCACGTGTTCCAGCCTCGCAGCGTGCGGGCCAGCCTCCGTTATCGCTTCTGATCTGTGCCTTTCGCGCTGTGGCGCGAATGGCACAGATCAGGATTCGTGGCTGCGTCCGTCGTCCGCAGGCGAGGCGCCCCCGTAGCCCCTAAGGACCGCGGCCCCTGGGGCGGGGTTCAGGATGGGCGGTCCAGCTCCGCCCGGGGACAGGGAGCCCATCATGAAAATCAACTTCGGCCGCCTCGCCGCGGCGCTTCTCGCCACCACGTCGCTTTGTTCGGGAGCCGCCCGCGCGGCGGACCTCAATGTCATCGGCGCCGGAAGCACGCTGATCACCTTCGACAGCGCCACGCCTGGGACCTTTCGCAACACCCGCGCCCTGACGGGCCTGCGCGCCGGCGAAACCCTGATCGGCATCGACGCGCGCCCTGCCTCGCCGCGCATGTTGTTTGGCCTGGGCAGCGGCGGCCAGCTCTATGTGATCAATCGCAACACCGCCCAGGCTTTCGCCGTCGGCGCGCCGATCACCTTGACCGGAACGGCGGTCGGCTTCGACTTCAACCCCTCGGTCGATCGCATCCGGGTCGTGACCAACCTGGGTCAGAACCTGCGGCTCAATCCCGACACCGGCGCCATCGCCGCCACGGACGCGACGGTGGCCGGTGGCGTGCTGGGCGCGGCCTACAGCAACAACATCGCCGGCGGCACGCCGACCACGCTCTATGTGATCACGCCGGACGGCCTCTTGGCCACCCAGGGCAGCCCTGGCGGCGCGCCGGTGTCGCCCAATAGCGGAACCCTGATCGCGGTCGGCGCCTTGGGCTATACGACCAACTCGTCAGTGGGCTTCGACATCTCCTCGACCGGCCAGGCGCTGGCCACCCTGACCAACCCCGCCTCGGGGGTCACCAGCCTCTACAGCATCAATCTGGCCACCGGCGTCGCCACGCCCGTGGGCGCCTTGTCGGGCGCGACGACCTATGGCGGCCTGACCTTCGCCCCAACGCCGTTTGCTCAGTTGGGCGTGACGGCCAACCAGAGCGCCGTCGGCGCCACCCTGGACAATTTCGCCGCCGCGCCCACAGCGGGTCTGGTCGAGCTGTTCAACGCCCTTGACCCTAGCCCCACCGGGACCTCGGCCGGTTTGGCCGCCCTCACTCCGGCCAGCTATGTCAATCTTCCCGAAATCGGACGCGTGTCGGCCCAGGCCCAGGACACCGCCGTTTCGAACCATCTGCGCAATGTCCGGGGGGGCGATAACCTCGGCGCCGGTGGCATGACCACGAGCGACGGCGGCAAGCTGGGCATGTTCTTTGACGCGCGCGTCAGCACGACGGAGTATGACGCCGCCTTCGAGCGGTCGCAGGCCAAGCTCAACTCGGCCAATTTCGTGCTGGGCGTTGACTACGCCCTTACCCCCGCCCTCGTGATCGGCGCGTTTGGCGGCTACACCGACGGATCCGCCAAGCTCGACGCCCAGGGCGGTCACGCCGACAGCGAAGGCGCATTCGGCGGCGTCTACGGCTCGTTCGGTTTCGCCAGCCGCTTCTATGTCGACGGTTTCGCCAGCTACACCGACGCGGACCTGGACCTTCGCCGGCAAGTGCTGATCGGACCCGGGTATGCGGGCGTGAATACGGCGAGCACCAAGCTGAAGACGACAGCGGCCGCCCTGACGGCCGGCGCAACCTACGACATGATGGGTTTCCAGGTTGAGCCCTTCGTTGGCCTGCACTATTCGCGCAGTAAGGTCGACGACTTCAATGAACAGGGCAGCAGCAGCGCCTTGGCGGTCGACGAGTTCGCCGGAGAGGCCTTCGAAAGCCAGCTGGGCGTCAAGCTTGCAAGCGTGTTCGAGGCGGGCGGCGCGACGCTGAAGCCTGAGTTCCGCATCGCCTGGGTCCACGACTTCAACGATGACGATTTCGGCGAGACCCTCTACGCCACGGTGCAGCAGCCGGGCCTGGCGCCCTTCGCCTTCCGCTCGACCGCTGTCGATGACGCCGACGCCGCGCTCGTCGGGGCGGGGCTTAGCGTGCTGTCCTCGGATCGCTTCGCGGTGCGCGTCGACTACAGCGGTCGGTTCAGCGAAGAGACGACGCAACATGGCCTGGCGATGACGGTGAAATACGCCTTCTAGGCCTGAGATGACCGCCGCCTCCGGAACGGGGGCGGCGGCTATTCCATGTGGTCGGCCTGGTAGCCTGGCGTGGGCACAAGCGGTAGGCTGGCGGCGAGAACCGACACGGCGATCAGCCAGCTTGCGACGACCTTGAGCACGATCCGCCGCCCGCTCCGAACCAACCACGCGCCCGGCACGCACAGCAGGACGACCGGCAGCGCCTTGATCAGGTCTAGGCGCGAGCCGGCGACAGCGATGACCAACCCGGCCCACAAACCGCTATTGATCCCCAGCGCCAGGGCCAGCCGTGGTCCGACGCCTCCGGGCAGATGCACGGCCGCGGCGGCGATTACCACGCTGATCCAGCAGCCCAGAAACACCGCCTCTCGCCACGCGACCGCCTGGGTGGCCAGGCTGGCCAGCGCCGCCACGACGATCAGAGCGACGATGGCCGACCACCGCGCGCGCGCCGGTGCGAAGGAGAGGGCAAAGGCGAGGGCCGCGCAGAGCAGGGCTGGGGGAAGCGCGCCGCCCCTCACGACATGATCGCCGCATAGAGAAAGCCCAGGCCGGCCAGGCCGATCAGCCCGCCCACGGCCCGGGTGATCACGACACCGCCGCGAACCTTGTGCAGCATGCCCAGGCCGATGCCGACCACGTGCAGCAAGCCCGTGGACAGCACGAAGCCCACGCTGTAGCCGATCGGGTCGGCGGCCGAAGGCAGCTCCTTGCCGTGCGCGTAGCCATGGAAGATCGCGAATACCGCGACGATGAGGGCGGCGGCCCAAACCGGCGCACGGATCCCGCCCGCGATGAGTACGCCCAGGGTCACGACGGAGAGCGCGATGCCGAACTCCACCGGCGGGATCGGTACATTGGCCATCCCCAGCATCGCGCCGAACGCCATCACGGTCGGGAAGATCACCGGCAGGGCGACGATCAGCGGTCGCCCCAGAAACGCGCCCCATAGGCCGACGGCCACCATGGCCAGCATGTGATCGAAGCCGCTGAGCGGATGCAGGAAGCCCGACAGGAAGCCGCCGGCCAGGCCCGTGCCGCTATGGGCCAGGGCCGGCTGCGCGAAAAACAGGGCGCCGAAGAAGATCGTCGTGGCCATTGAAACCTTTATGGGAGGCGCGCCGTACATCTGTTGTTCCCCAATGACGTCCGGAAACGCCCATGCCGAATTCGACGGTCTCATCGCCTGCACCCAACTACGGCCGCAGGGTGCGATCGGATGCCAAGCCGCGTTCAAGCATGCGCTTTTCCGGCGCGGCCTTGGTGGTGGCCTTGGCGTGGGCCTCTGGCGGCGTGGCGCTGGCGCACGACTTTTGGCTGCAACCGACCAACTTCCGGGTGGCGGCGGGGCAATCGACCCCGGTCTCGATCCAGGTCGGCCACGGTCAGGCGCGCCAGCGCTGGGTCAGCAGCGACCGGGTGGTGACGTTGCGCGACATCGGACCAAAAGGGATCGCCGATCGACGTCCCGAATTGATCCGAGCCGGCGCGCAAGACATGTCGCTGGCCTTCGCTGCGCCCGGGCTACACATTCTCGCCCTGGAGACCAACCACGCCGACAGCGATCTGCCGGCCATCCGGTTCAACGACTACGCCAAGGCCGAGGGACTGACCGCGGCTCTTCAAACGCGACAGGCTCAAGGCAAGACCGACGCGCCAGGCCGCGAGATCTACAGCCGCCGCGCCAAGGCTCTGGTGCTGGTCGGCGCGCCTCTGCCCGGCGACGACGCCCGGGTCACCAAGCCCCTGGGACTGACGCTGGAAATCGTGCCCGAGCGCAATCCCTACGCGCTGAAACCCGGCGAGCCCCTGCCTGTTCGGGTCCTTTACGAGGGCCGACCGTTGGCGGGCGCCACGGTGAAGCTCACCAATCTCGATTTTGACATGCGGCCTCTGGCGGTTAAGCAGACCGACAGCGCCGGCCGCGCCGCCTTCGACGTGCCGCTGAGGGGACTGTGGCTACTCAACGTGATCTGGACCAAGCCGATCAAGGATCCGCGCGGCGATTTGGACACCACCTTCTCCAGCCTCAGCTTTGGCTTCCCGCGCTAGACACCCGCTACGGACTTATTTTTCGAGGGCTGAAACTCTAGGCCTTCGTCGCCGTATCTCGAATGAGCGGGGCTGTGAGGGATCTATGGCGGGACCATCGGCGAGCGGCCAGACGCGGCGATGGCGTCGGATGAGCGCCGTGATCGTCGTGACGGCTCTGACTATGGCAGCTCAAGCCGCCAAGGCCCAGGTCCTGGAGATCAGCGCCGACGGCGCCGTGACCACCTATGATCGGCCGTCGCAATTTCTCAGCGAAGGGGCGACGCCCCTGAACCGGCAGACGGCGACAACCTCTGGCGCCAAGTCGTCGGTGACCGCCCTGACCGGGGCGGCCGACGCGGTTGGCCTGAGCGCGGATCTTGTGGAGGCGGTGGCCTGGCGGGAGTCCCGGCTGCGGCCTCGCGTCGTGTCGAGCGCCGGGGCCGTGGGCGAGATGCAGCTGATGCCGGGAACCGCGCGCGCTTTAGGCGTGGATCCCTATGACACGGCGCAAAACTATTTCGGCGGCGCGAAGTACCTCAACCAGATGCTCCAGCGTTATGACGGCGACATCGTCAGGGCGCTGGCCGCCTACAACGCTGGCCCCGGCGCGGTCGATCGCTACGGCGGTTTGCCGCCCTTCAAGGAAACCCGCGCCTATGTTGCGGCGATCATGGACTGGCTCAGCCAACGGGCTGAAGCCGACGATGGAAGATGAGATTCATGGCGGGTGACCACAGACATGCGGCGCGTTCTGCAGCCATGGCGGCCTTGGCGATGGTCGCGACCAGCGTGGCCAGCGTCGCTCATGCGCAGTCGATGCAGCTTGACCCGGCCGGGTCCAGCCCGATCCTGTCGGCGGTCAACTGGCTGCAAGGCACCTTGCTCGGTAATGTCGCCACGGCCCTGGCGGTCTTGGCAGTCGGGGCGACCGGCCTGATGATGCTGACCGGCCGCATCGACTGGAAGCGCGGCGCCACGGTGATCCTGGGCTGTTTCATCGTGTTCGGAGCGGCGGCCATCGTCGCCGGTATCCAGTCCGTCTCCAGCGGCGTCGGCTAGGTCATGGCGCAGCTCGAACGCGAGCCGGTGTTCGGCGCCCTGACCCGGCCGCAGATGTTCGCCGGCGTCACCTACAGCTATTTCGTGCTCAACGCCGTGGTGACGATGGAGCTGTTCCTGATCACCAAGTCGTTCTGGGTGCTTTTGGCGGCCCTGGTCATCCACGCGATCGGCTATGTCGGCTGCCTGAAGGAGCCACGCTTCTTCGACTTGTGGCTGATCAAGCTCAGCCGCTGTCCTCGGGTGCGCAACCACGCCTTCTGGCGCTGCAATTCCTATTCGGCCTGAGCCGATGACCGTCGCGCTCAATCGCCTGACCGGCAAGCCTGACCCCAAACGCGAACAGGCGGCGGGGGCGCGCCTGCCCTATGCCCGCCACGTCGACGACTCCACGATCGAGACCCGAGACGGGCGGCTGATCCAGGTGTTGCACCTGAAAGGCTTTTCCTTCGAGACCGCCGACACTGACGAGCTGAACTATCGCAAGACGGTGCGCGAGACGATGCTGCGCGGCGTCGCCAATTCCCGCTTCGCCCTCTACCACCACATCATCCGCCGACAGGTGGACGCGCAGATCGACGGGGTGTTCGAAGACCCGTTCACGCGGTCGTTGGACGAGGCCTGGCGGGCCAAGCTCGACAGCCGCAAGCTCTATGTCAACGAGCTGTTCCTGACCCTGGTGCGCCGGCCCTTGCAGGGCAAGGTCGGTTGGCTGCAGGAATTGTTCTCGGGTTTGCGCGGGGCAGGCGACAAGACCGAGGCCGTCGCCTCGGCGGCCCGCGACCTGGGCGCCCTGAACGCGGCGCGCGACACGCTGCTGGCGGCCCTGTCCCCCTATGGCGCGCGGCTGCTGACGGCCTATGACGGGCCACAGGGCCTGTGCTCGGAGCCGTTGGAATTCCTGTCGCTGCTGTTCAACGGCGAGACCCGGCCGGTGCGAATTCCCAACGCCGACCTGGGCCTCTATCTGCCCTATCGGCGGATCAGTTTCGGGGCCGACGCCATCGAGATGGCGCCTGCCGGCCCTATGGGCGCCAGCTTCGCGGCCATGGTCTCCGTGAAGGATTATCCCGGCCAGACCGCGCCGGGCATGCTCGACGATCTTTTGCGGCTGCCCCACGAGATGGTGCTGACCGAAAGCTTTGGCTTCGTCGACCGGCAGATGACCCTGGACCGCATGAACCTGGCGCTGCGTCGCATGCGGGCCGCCGACGACGAAGCCCTCAGCCTGCGCCGCGACCTGATCACCGCCAAGGACGACGTCTCGGCTGGCCGCTCGGCCTTCGGCGAGCATCACCTGACCGTGATGGTCAAGGCAGACGGCTTGACGGCGTTGAACGAGGCCGCCGCCGACGTGCAATCGGCCTTCACCGAGCTAGGGATCATCGCTGTCCGCGAAGACGTCAATCTGGAGCCGGCCTTCTGGGCGCAGTTCCCCGGCAACTTCAAGGACATTGCTCGGCGCGCCCTGATCTCCAGTGGCAATTTCGCCGGCCTGGCCAGCTGCCACAACTTCCCGGTGGGCCAGGCCGACGGCAACCACTGGGGTCCGGCGATCACCGCCTTGGAGACCACCTCGGCCGGGCCCTACTATTTCAACTTCCACAAGGGCGACCTGGGCAATTTCACTGTCATTGGCCCGTCGGGCTCGGGTAAGACCGTGGTCATGGCCTTCCTGCTGGCCCAGGCCCAGAAGGTCTCGCCGCGCACCATCTATTTCGACAAGGACCGCGGGGCCGAGATCTTCCTGCGGGCCATCGGCGGCCGCTATGACGTGCTGCGTCCGGGCCAGCCGACGGGGCTGAACCCGCTGCTGCTGGCCGACGACCCGATCAATCGCAAGTTCCTGGCCGACTGGACCGCCAAGCTGCTGACCTCGCGCGGCGAGCTTCTCGACGCCGAGGATGTCGCCCGCATCGCCGAGGCGGTCGACGCCAATTTCGAGCAGCCCGCGCAATATCGTCGCCTGCGCCACTTCGCCGAACTGTTCCGCGGCGGGCGCCGGCCGACGGTCAGCGACCTGGCCTCGCGCCTGGCCCCCTGGCACGGGTCGGGCGACTACGCCTGGCTGTTCGACAATGCCGAGGATGGCCTGGACCTGGAGGCGCGGACCATCGGGTTCGACATGACCCAGATCCTCGACGATCCAGCCGCCCGCACTCCGGCCATGATGTACCTGTTCCACCGGGTCGAGCAGCGTCTGGACGGCAGCCCGTCGATCATCGTCATCGACGAGGGCTGGAAAGCCTTGGACGACGATGTGTTCGTGGCGCGGATCAAGGACTGGGAAAAGACTATCCGCAAGCGCAACGGCATCATCGGCTTTGCCACCCAGAGCGCCCAGGACGCCCTGTCGAGCAAGATCGCCAGCGCCATCATCGAGCAGGCCGCCACCCAGATCTTCATGGTCAATCCCAAGGCCCAGGAAGTGGACTATTGCGGCGGCTTTGGCCTGACGTCGCACGAGTTCGACCTGGTGCGCACCCTGCCCGACACCGCCCACTGTTTCCTGATCAAGCACGGCAATGACAGCGTCGTGGCGCGGCTGAACCTGTCGGGCATGCCAGACCTGCTGATGGTGCTGTCGGGGCGCGAGGCCAGCGTGCGGCGGCTGGACGCCCTGCGCGGCGAGGTCGGCGACGCGCCGGCCGACTGGCTGCCGCGCCTGCTGGAGCGGGCGTGATGGCTGGCGCCTGTCCTGTTCCAAAGGCGGACGATCCGCTGGTCACCAGCCTGCTGCAGGTGGTCGACTGCAATGTGCGCGGCCTGGTCGAGAGCAGCTACGGCGCGCTGTTCGCGCCAACCGGCGGCCTTGGCGGATTGCTGACCGCGCTGCTCACCATTTTCGTCGCGCTGTTTGGCTACCAGTTGCTGCTGGGTCGCGCGCAACTGCGCATCAGCGACCTGGCCATGACAATGATCAAGCTGGGCGCCGTGCTGGCCCTGACCACCCAGTGGAGCACCTATCAGACGGTGGTCTACGCCTTCCTGTTTGACGGTCCCCGGGCGATCGCCAACGCCATGCTGGGCGGCGGAGACGCCCAGGGCGCCGCGCCGCAAGTCGATGTGTTCGCGCGGCTGCAACAGACCTTCGACCTGCTTCAGGTCTATGCCGCCGAATATGCCAAACAGGCTCCGGGCACGGCCTCACCCTTGATCGGCGGCGCGGGCTTCGGAGCCTTTGGCCTGACGGCGGCGTCGGCCATCCTGCTGCTCTCCAGCCTGGGCGTGCTGCTGGCGGCCAAGATCGTGCTGGGCCTGTTGCTGGCCCTGGGGCCGATCTTCATCGCCCTGCTGCTTTTCGACACGACGCGGGGCGTGTTCGAGGGCTGGCTCCGCGCCAGCCTGGCCTTCGCCTTCGCGCCCCTGGCCATCGTGCTGCTGCTGGGCGTGGCCCTGACCCTGATCGAGCCCAGCCTGTTGCAGCTGGCCGAGGTGATCGCTCGTAAGCAATATCCGCTGGGGCCGGTCTATGGCGTGCTGGTCCTGGCCCTGGTGTTCGCCGGTGTCGCCGTCGGCGCCCTGATCGCCGGCGCGATGATCGCCAACGGCCTTCGATTACCACGGGCCCGCAAGGCGCCGACGCCCTCGGACCAGGCGGCCACGAACGCCAATGCTGATGTCATCGTCAGCCAGCCACGCGCGGTGCGCATCGCCGCTGCCGCTGCCGCCCTTGACCGCCGGGACATCCAGATGATGGCCAGCGATGGCGCCAGCACGGACCGGCGGACCTCGGTCACGACGGTGATCGATCGCGGCGCCGCGCCGACCTTCGCCGCCGAGCCCCGGCTTGGCCAGGCCCCCCGACGTAACGCCAGCCCGCGACGCATCCGCGCCGGCGGCAGGAGCGCGCGATGAACGATTTCTCCCCCGGCAAGACGCCCTTCAAGGGGCGGCAGGCGGCTTATGATCAGGCCGCCTCGTGGGCGTCCGACATTCATGGCAGCCTGCGCGCCTCGCGGCGCGTGGCCTGGATCATCGCGGCGGCCGCGGTCGCGGTGGCGGTCCTGGAGGCCGTGGCCATCGCCCTGATGGCGCCCCTCAAGACCGTCGTGCCCTACACCATCGTCGTCGATCGCCAGACCGGCTATGTCGAGACCTCACGGGGCCTGCAGACCGGCCCTCTGACCCAGAACGCCGCCGTCACCCAGGCCTTTGTCGTGCAATATGTGCTAGCGCGCGAGACCTTCGACGCCACCGATCTGCGCGAGAACTATCGCAAGGTCACCCTGTGGTCCGCCGGCTCGGCCCGCGCCCAGTATCAGCTGGGCCTGGACCGCAAGACGCCATCCAGCCCGCTGAATCTCTATCCGGCGACCACGATCCTCAGCACACAGATCAAGAGCGTGTCGCTGATGAGCCCGACAACGGCCCTGGTGCGGTTTGACACCCTGCGGCGCGACTCCGGGGCGATCATGGGTGAGCAACGATCCTATGCGGCGGTGATGACCTTCCGCTACAGCGGCGCGCCGATGAAAATGGGCGATCGGTTCCTCAATCCGCTCGGCTTCCAGGTGCTGTCCTATCGCCGCGACGCCGAGGCGACGGCGGCGGGCTCCGTGCGCCTGGACCAGGCGGGCGTTACGCCATGAGGGCGATCCTGATCGCCGCAGTGCTGGCGAGCTTCTCGCCCGTGGCGGCGCAAGCGGTACAGGCGCCCAGGCCCGGCGCCACCGACCCGCGCATCCGCACGGTGATGTACGACCCCGATCAGGTCGTCTCGCTGCGCGGCTTCTTCGGCTACCAGATGATGCTGGAGTTCGCACCCGGCGAGCGGATCGAGAATGTCTCGATCGGCGACGCGCTTGCGTGGCAGGTCACCCCCAATCGCAAGGCCAACCTGCTGTTTATCAAACCCGTTGAGGCGGCGGCCCCCACCAACATGACGGTCGTCACCGACCAGCGACGCTACAGTTTCGAGATGGTGGCGCGAAAGGCGACCGGCCCCAGGCAGGCCGACATGGCCTATGTGGTGCGTTTTCTGTACCCCCTGGAGACCGTGGCCGTCGGTGTCGAGCCGCCGCCGCCTCCGCCGCCCGAGCGTCGCAACACGGCCTATACCTATACCGGCTCACGCGCGGCCCTGCCGTCTCTGGTGTTCGACGACGGCCGCTTCACCTATTTCCAGTGGGCCGAAGGTGTGTCGACGCCGGCCCTGTTCCTATTGTCCGCCGACGGCTCCGAAAGCATCGTCAACTACAGCGTTCGCGACGGCTTTCAGGTCGTTGAACAGTTGGCGCCGCGCTTCCAGCTGCGCAACGGCAAGGATGTGACCACGGTGATCAACGGCGCCTGGCGCGAGCCCTCGGCCGGCGCCGACGCGCCCAGGCCCAACGACGCCAAGACCGCGCGCGCCGCCGCCGGCGGGAGGCCCTGATGGTGGACGCGCGCGATCCTCGTCCTCTGCCCAGTGACCAGGAACCGCCGATCGATATCGGCGAGAGCCTGCGTCCGGCCGTGGCGGGGGCGGAAAGCAAGAACGGCTTGTGGCTTGCCCTTGGCGTGGCCGCCATCCTGGCCATCGTCATGTTCGTCTGGCTCAGCGCCCAGCGCGCAGACCGTACGCGCTTGGCGAACGCCCAACTGGGCGCGGCGGGTGTCTCGACGGTGGCGACCATAGATTCCGCGCCGCCGCCGGCCCTGCTGGTCGCCGAGACGGCGGGCCGCGACGCGCTTTTGCCGCCACCGCCGCCCTTGTTGCCTGACACGAGCGCCATCCCCACCCCTGTCGCGGCCGCCTACAACGCCGTGCCGGTGATCATCGGGTCGCCCCCACCCGCGCCGCGCATAGATCCGGGCGTTCATCGTCGCGCCCCCGCGCTGATCGTCGATCTGGCCGAGGGTCCGGCGGGCGGCGCGGGCAACACGACCCTGACCGGACTCGCCGCCGCCGCCCAGGTTAAGCCCGGCGGTCCGACCGGCCCGGCCCTGAACGGCGACGAGGCCTTTGCCCAGCGCGTCGGAGCGATCGAGCCCGAGAGCGCCCAGGCGACCATGCTGCGCAATCCGCAGTCGGTTGTGCCCCAGGGTGCGATGATCCCGGCGGTGCTTGAAACCGCGCTCAGTTCTGATCTCCCAGGCTTCACCCGCGCCGTGGTCAGCCGCGACGTCCGCAGCTTTGATGGCTCGACGGTGCTGATCCCACGCGGTAGCCGGGTCATCGGCCAGTACCGCAGCGGCCTGGCCCAGGGCCAGTCCCGCGCCTTTGTGATCTGGACGCGGATCCTGCGGCCGGACGGCGCCTCGATCCAGATCGCCTCGTCGGGCGCCGATGCGCTGGGCCGGGCGGGCATGGATGGCCAGGTCGATCGGCACTTCTTCCAGCGGTTCGGCGGCGCGATCCTGCTGTCTGTGGTCAATGGCGCGGTGGCGGGTCTTTCGGAGCGCGCCAGCACCCAGATCGTCATCGGCTCCAGCCAGGACGCCGCCAGCCTGGGGGCCTTGGCCCAGCCGGCCAACATCTCGCCGACCATCAAGGTGCCACAAGGCTCGCCGATCCGCATCTTCGTGGCCCGCGACCTGGATTTCTCGCCGGTGGGCGGTGTGCGATGAACGCTCGAGTGGGCGAGCCGCGCGTCTATCTCGACGCCTATCTGCGACCGCTGGCCGAATGGCTGACGCGCGACGACATCACCGACATCCTGATCAACGCGCCTGGCGAAGTCTGGGTGGAGACCATCGGTGGCGGCCTCGAGCGTCACGACGCGCCTGAACTCACCGAAACCGCCCTGTGGCGCCTGGTCACTCAGATCGCCGCCCTGGGCAATCAGGGGATCAGTCGCGAGCATCCACTGCTGGCCGCCAGCCTGCCGGACGGCGCGCGGGTGCAGGTCGCGGCGCCGCCCGCGACGCGTGGACCCATGGCCCTGGCGATCCGCAAGCACGTGGTCACCGACCTGAACATTGACGACTATGCCGCCGCCGGGGCCTTCGATGGCGCGCGCCGGGTCAGCCTGGACGCCCGCGCCACCCTCGACGAGGAACTGCAGGCCTTGCTCGACGCCGACGACATCGCCGCCTTTCTGAAGCTGGCGGTGCGCGGCCGGAAGAACATCATCGTGTCCGGCGGCACCTCGACGGGCAAGACCACCTTCCTCAACGCCCTGGTCAAGGCCATCCCGCGCGACGAGCGGCTGATCCTGATTGAGGACACGGCCGAGGTGCGGCTAGATCGGCCCAACGCCGTCGGCCTGATCGCGGCGCGCGGCGGACAGGGCGAGGCGCGCATCAGTGTCGAGGACCTGCTGCAGGCCTCGCTACGGATGCGGCCCGATCGCATCATCCTGGGTGAACTGCGCGGGGCCGAGGCCTATAGCTTCCTGCGGGCCGTCAATTCGGGTCACCCCGGCTCGATCACCACGGTCCACGCCGACAGTCCGCGCGGCGCCGTCGAGCAGATCGCCCTGATGGTCATGCAAGCCGGCGCGAACTTGGGGCGCGGCGAGATCGTCGACTATGTCGGGGCGGTCATAGACGTTGCGGTGCAGTTGTCGCGACGCGATGGCCGGCGGCTCGTGTCGGAGATTGCTTTCAAGCCCGGCTCGGCTTCGCGCTAAAACCTCGGATAGTTAATACAATCGCGGCGGGGGGGGGGGGGGGGGCGCCGCCGCGGGGG
>NZ_JAFCUB010000005.1:0-20210 GCF_049896325.1 Caulobacter sp. DWP3-1-3b2 | reverse complement strand
GGGGTTTTTTGTTTCCCCCCCGGGCGGGGCGCCGCCAAAAACCCTGGTTTTTTAAAACCACGCGGGGGGGCGGTCTGCCCCCCCCCGCCGCCTTGTTCGTAGGCCAAGCCCGCTCGCTAGCGCAGCTTGAGCGGGTCGGTGGTCAGGCTGAGGGCGATCACGTCCCCGGTCGTGGGCTTGGCTGGGTCGGTATTGGGACCCGCGTTGAACAGGGTCGCAAACCCCGCCCCGAACGCACTTTGGATGGACGGCGGGCTGGCCGTCGGCGGGGTCACCGCCACGGAACCGCCGCCACCGCCGCCACCGCCGCCGCATGCGGCGACGCTGGCCGCCAATAGCCCGATAACGGCGATATTGCGCAGAATGCGGATCATCGCTGTTTCTCCTACGGCTGGGTCTGCGGACGCGGAGAGCCGCGCAGCGGAGTGTTGAGGTAGGGGAAGGTCGCGGCCAGGGTGGTCGCGCTGCTCGGTGCGCCATCGGTGTATGCGACCATACCGGTCGGCGCGTTCGCGGGCGTGCACAGCTTAAGATCGGTCTGCACGTGGTTGATCGGCACGGGATGGCACAGGCGGCCCATGGCCACGCGCAGGGTGATGTCGACCACGTCATCGCCGGGGCGACGACCGTTGGGGTAGCCGGCGAGGTCATCGCCGACCACGCCGAAGGAGCTCTGGGTGGCGCGCGGCGTGGGATTTACGCCGGTGTTCAGCCGAAGCATCTCGGACGGGGTGACCGTCTTCTGTTGATTGAGCGTGGCGATGCCCGTCAAGAAGGTGGCCACCAGGTCAGCGCGCGGGAAGTTGTTAGGCGCGAGGTTGGTGAAGTTTGTGCCCAGGGTGGCATTGACCGGAGCGCGGAACAGAGCGTCCAGGATCGCTGGGAAGGTGGGATTGGTCACATAGTCGGCCAGGGCGCCGTCCTGGGTAGGTTCGGCGGCGTTGAACAGGTCCTTCTGCGGCAGGCCGATGACCAGTTCGTTGACTAGGGGCTCACCCAGGCGCGAGACCTGCACATAGGCGCCGCCTTGGGTGGCCGTCGATTGATAGGTCGGCGATGGGTCGAGAAGGCGGGCTTGAGGCAGGCTGGCTGTCGTCCAGGCGCCGATCGTGCCGTTGCCCGCTCCCGTGAGACACGCGATCGGCACTTCGAGCGCGAGCGAGGTCACGTTCTTCTTGCCGATCAGTTCCTGGTTGTCAGCGCTCTGCTTGATGCCGCCCGGGAAGCCGCCGTTGTCGTTGGCGCCAGGGGCGCTGGCCCCCTCGATAGGCACGAAATTCACCAGGTCGAAGATCGGGCCCAGATTGACGGCGAAGGCCTCGGCGCGCTGGCCGACGAAGACCTTGGCGGCCGTTGCGCAGCCCGGGAGATTGACGTCGTAGATGAACTGGTCGGCGTAGTTGGCGTAGTTCGGAATCGACTTGTTGCCCGCGTTGTCGAACGGCTTGCGGAAGCTCAGGCCGCCGCCGGCCGCGTTAGTGGCGCTTGCCCGTGTTCCAGTCCGGCGATCGCCGGTAATAACGGTCAGGGTATAGGATTCCTGCTCGCCCTGATTGGGGTCGTCTGTCGCGCTGATCGGCCCCACGTGGCGCAGCGGGATCGGGAGGGTCTTGCCGCCGACGTTCAGCGTAATGCCGGTGTCATTGCGCAGCGTGTTGGAGAACTTGAACTGGAAAGTCAGGTCCTCCATCGCGCCGCCGTTGACGGCGCCGTCGTTGTCGACATGGATCTCGTAGACCGCGTCCGGGTCCATGGTGAAATAGTTAGGGCCTTCGCCGGGTCCGCCCTGGGGAATGTAGTTGGCGATGAAGGTCACGAAGCCCTCACGGCCCGGCGCGTAGCTGCGGAACATATAGAAATCGGTCCCGTCGACTTTCGGTGTCTTGGTGATGCCCGGCGCTTCCCGGTGGCTGGACGCCACGCTGGGCTCGGCTGCGAAAACCATCAGGGCCGCGAACGCCGTCGCAAGTCCAAATCCATAACGTCTCTTCATGACCGCCCTCTTTGATCGTGCGAAACACACGTTCACCGTCGCGGCGGGTCGGCGGGGGGCCGGATCTCACTACGCGGTTCATCTGAGATACGCTGCACTCCGCAGACGGACGCAGGCGGCTCGAAACTTTCGTCAATATTTCGCCAAGATTGGCAGTCCATTGATTTTAAACGGTTTTCTAGCTTAGTCGAGCTTGGAAGTTTGCTGCGTCAAAAGATCGTCCCAATGCCAAGCGCCTGATCCGATCACAAGCAAGGTGGCGCCGCTGGCGTCGGGGATGGAGAGCAGGCGTGGGCCGAGTACGGGCAGGCTCCGGCAATCGGGCGAGGCGGTTTCGATCGCCGCGGCGATGGACGCCTGGAGCGTCGTCAGGGCCTGGGCGGTCTCTCGCTGGTCTGTTCCGACCCACGCGCCATCCCATAGCATCAGCGCGTTGGCCACCGATCTGGCGTCGCGCGGTATGCGGGCCAAGGCCGCCAACACTTGCGGATCGGCGGCCAGGCGCGCCTGCAGCTGTTCGGTCATCTGGCAGGTCGATGCGCTGTCGGCGGTTTGACTGACGGTCACAGCCGCCTCGGGACGTGACGCGGCGGCGTGCGACAGGGGGCGAGGCTGCGCGGTGGGATCGGCCACCGCCAGTTCGCGCACCACCGCGACCACGTCCAGGGGCGCGGGGGTTGGTGCGAGTAGCGGCGCGGAAGCAGGCTTGTCGTCCGTGGTCGGA
Organism: Caulobacter sp. DWP3-1-3b2; assembly: GCF_049896325.1. Classification (NCBI taxonomy): domain Bacteria; kingdom Pseudomonadati; phylum Pseudomonadota; class Alphaproteobacteria; order Caulobacterales; family Caulobacteraceae; genus Caulobacter; species Caulobacter sp. DWP3-1-3b2. Next base: position 17,493 of record NZ_JAFCUB010000005.1, on the reverse strand, counting down.
CTGGGCGGACGGTCGGGCAGGGGCTCGGTCGGCGTCGGCGTCTCGGGCGTCGGCGTGGCGCGCGGTGCGAGCCTGTCAAACAGTGCGACCGTCAGCACGCCCGGCTCGGCTTGTGGCGTGGGAACAACCGTGGGGCCGAGCGACATCGCCGCGAAAACAACGAAGTGAAACGCGATGACGATCAGGCTAATGCCCCAGCGGCGCAGGCGTAAGGTGCGGCCCCGAGCGATCATTGGAGAAAAGCTTCGGTCGATTTTGCGGAGGCCGCTTCGTCTCCCCGCGTCGCTCGTCGAGCTTTTCGCGCGGGCGCGATATCGACGAATTCCATCAGCAGGCGTCGGGCGCGTTGGACGCGGCTTTTCACCGTACTGACGGGGCAACCGCAGACCTTTGCCGCCTCCTCGAACGTCAGCCCCGCGCCGCTGATCAGGACGAGGGCGGAACGGCTGTCGGGCGGCAATCGCTCGATCGCCGCCAGCAGGTCGCCATATTGCAGGCGCCAGTTCTGCTCGGCGGGCGAACTCAGGCGAATGGCATGCTCGCCATCGACATCTTGCACCGTGTGCCGCTGGCGGCGATATCCGTCGGTGAAGCGGTTTCGCAGGATGGTGAATAGCCAGATCCGTAAATCGGATTCAGGACGAAAACTGGCTCGGGCCCGCCACGCTCTTTCCAAGGTATCTTGCACGAGGTCGTCCGCCCAATGACGCGCGCGCGTTAGCGACATCGCGTAGGCGCGTATCTTTGGCGTCAATGCGATAAGTTGGTCTCGAAAGTCGTCGGACACCTTCGGCCCCAAATCGTGGCGACAGAGCATTGCATCTGTCAGCTTTGGTGCCAGATACGAACGATGGGGCGATGAAGATGCATGGGGACTTGGGAATATTAGGACTTCGTGATTGTGCCGCGGCCGAAATTCTATAGGGCGTCAGGTCTCCCCTGGTTCAGCTTGACGATTATTATTCAGCCGAGGGTGGGCGCCGCCTCAAGGACGCAGACGGAAACAACGACGTCTGCTATCAAAACAAGGCCCGCACCGGTCGTCTAACGCCATTGCGCGCGCGGCGTACCTCACCACGGCTAAGCCAGTACGCTTTTCTGCAGCATCAACTTGCCCCGCTGCACCCGGCTTTTGAGCGTCGGGATCGGACATTTGATGAGCGCAGCGCCGCTTTCATAGCTTAGGCTTTGCAAGATGATGGCGTAAATGGCTTCGCGGTAAGGAGCAGGCAGGGCGTCAATCGCGAGAATAACGCCCTCAATTTCCAGTCTGAAGAGCTGAGTGGGCAGCACCGACAGCTCTGCCGCGTATTTTCCATCAACATCCTGGATCGTGTCCCGGCTGGCGCTCACCACGTCATAAAAGCGGTTGCGCATGATGGTCGCGAGCCAAGGCCGCAGGCCGCGCGCTGGGTCGTATCGCTCCCGGGCGCGCCAAGCCCTTTCCAGCGTGTCTTGAAGAAGATCCTCGGCGGCGTCGGTGGACCCCGAGAGTGAGCGAGCGTACCGCCGCAGGGTGGGCGTCAAGATCTTGAGGTCGCTGGCGAAATTCAGCTTTTCAGCTTTGATGCCCGCGGGGGTCAGGTCGCGCGCGGCGACGACTGCTGTAGACGATTGCGACAACGGCTTTTCCCACCCACGGCGTTTACGCCTCAGCCGAGAACGCCACGATCTCCGGCTGGTTCACCAACTGGCCGAACTGTGGCGCACTCCGCACAGTATCAAGTCAAATGATAGGATTGGCCGCACTAGGCTTCGCCAAGCGACGCGTTTTGCCGATGGCTAAATTGGTGAAGCCAGCGCCATTTAGCCAATAACAGGCAGAGTTTTTCGCTTCGCTGGTCGCTACAAATATGCGTCGTGCCCTACCAAGAGGCTGCGGTCAGTTGCAACGTGACCCGAGTGTCGACGAAAACCTGGCAACTAGGCCTCGTCGCCGGAGTTGTGGTTCCAAGCTTATCAGGGGTCAGTCGCCCCGTAGCGTAGACTCGGCAGATGGCTTGGCGTGCCCGGCGATGGAGTCGCGGCGACGCCTTAAGCCAAGAGAGCCCGCACGGCTTGCACGGCCAAGATCAGGCCGACGACGGTGATCAGCACGCCTGACCCGTAGGGCGCGCGACGCGCGAAGGTCGAGAACGCGCTCCCAAACCGTTTTTCGGCGTGACGCATACCCAGGGCCGCCACGACCCCGACGGTGGCCATGGTGATGACCAGGCCGATCGAGAAACACAGCACCAGGGTCGCGCCGAGCGCAATCTGCTTGAGCTGCAAGCACAGCAACAACACCGTGATGGCGGCCGGGCAGGGGATCAACCCGCCGGTCAGGCCAAACAGGATGATCTGCCCCGTGGTTAGATCGCGACCGGCGAAACGCTGCTTGATGTCGTTGGCGTGGGCGCGCTCGTGGGCGTCCTGGTAGCCGGGGTCCGAAACGTCCAGACCGCCGTGGTCATGGCCGTGATCATGGTCGTGTTCGGCAAAGATCACGTCGAAGTCGTGGCCGTGCGAGCCGTGGGCGATCGACAGCCGTGCATCGAACCCATGGGGTTCGGGGATCGCCTCGACCGACTCCAGGAAGGCGCCTTTGTCGGCGAAGGCGAAGGTCTGGACCGCTCCGTTGGGGCCGCCAGGACGTCAGCCGTGGCGGCGGGGTCAGGACGTCTTGCGGCGACCATGGCGCAGAGGGCGACCAGGGCTCCGAGCCAGATCCCTGCGACCCACAGGTCCAGGACATCGGCCGACAGATGAAGGGCGCCAGCCAGGCCTTCGCCACCGGCGGCGTGACCGGCCCAGGCCAGGGTGGCCAAGGCCACAGCGGCGCAGATCAGTCGAGACAGCGGACCGCCGAATCTGACTAAGCCGAGAAGCAGCGCCAAGGCCGCCACGCGCAGCAGGCCCGCGCGGCCGGCCGACGTGCCGATGATCGCGGCCGAGAGGGTGGCGGGATCCGCCGCGCCCGCCGGGTCGCCACTCATCATCGCCGCCAGGATCAGCAACGAGGCGAGGGCGGTCAACAGGCCGATGGCGGTCAACACGATCACGACCTGTCGACGGTCCCTGCGGCTCTGGGCGTCCTGCGCATGGATCGCGAACGCTGTCAGTCCGAACAGCGGCAGCAGCGCGCCGTACTGGAGCAGCCGCACCAGGATGTTGACGAGGTCCATCGTCGGCCTATTTGACGGTGAAGCTTTAGTCGCCCTTCAGGCGATGGGTGTCGGTCGACACGACATGCCAGTCGACCTTGTAAGTCCCCTCCGTGAGCGGCGCTTTCAGGGTCAGGAGCAGGGTCTTGTGGTCGGCCGGATCGAGCACCGCGGCGACGCCGTCGACCTTCATCACATGGGCCATCGGCTTGCCGCCCATCATCATGCTGGTCGCGGTCAGATCGGCGCTGGAGGACTTGGCGACCAGCGGCTCACTGAAATGCAGCGTCAGGCGATTGGTCGGGCCGCTGACCCCGCCTGCGAACGGCGAGGCCGACAGCAGCTTAGGATGGGCCAGGGCGGGGGAGGCGGCCAGTGTGAGGATCGCGGCGGCGGCGAGGGTCAGGCGTGAGCGGCACATGGGATCAAGACCTTGCTGGAGGGCAGCCGGGAAGCCCGAGGCGGCAGGATGGCGGTCCGATGGGAAGGCGGCGATTGCGAGGCGGGAACGCATGCGCTCCCGCCAAGGCGAAGGTCATCGCTTGCCGATGGCGGTGACCTCGCCCGAACCGTCATGGAGTTTCAGGTCGAAGGCGACCTTGTCGCCGACCGCGACGCCGTCCAGCAGGGCCGGAGCGGCCTTGAAGCCCATGGTCATGGCTGGCCAGCCGGCCTCGGGAATGGCTTCGTGGTCGAGGGTGATCGTTCCGATGGTCTTGTCCATCGCCGTCACCACGCCGACGCCCTTGGCCATCTTGTCGGCCGGCGCCATGTCCATGCCGGCCATGTCGCCGCGCGCGGCCGGAGCAGGCGCAGCGGCGGGCGCCGGCGCGGCCGGAGCGGCGGGCGCTTCGGTCTTGCGGCCGCAAGCGGCCAGGCTGGTCGTCGCCAGCAGGGCGGCGAGGGTGAGGGACAGGGTCTTCATCAGCAAATCTCCTTAGGCTGAGGTGGAAGTGGAAGTGGAAGTGGAAGGGGAGGTTCGGGCTTGCCGGCAGCGCAGCAGCAGATAGCCGGCGGGCACGACGAACATCGACAGCAGGGGGGCGGTGAGCATGCCGCCGATCATTGGGGCGGCGATGCGGCTCATCACTTCAGAGCCCGCGCCATGGCCCCAGAGGATGGGGGCCAGGCCGGCCAGGATCACCGCCACGGTCATGGCCTTGGGCCGCACGCGCAGCAGGGCGCCTTCGCGCACGGCGGCCTCGACCTGATCCATTGTGGGGTCGGGGCCCAAGTCGTCCATGGCGTGCTTGAGATAGATCAGCATCACCACCCCAAACTCGGCCGAGACCCCGGCCAAGGCGATGAAACCGACCCCCGTAGCCACCGACTGGTGGAAACCAGCCAGATAGAGCGTCCAGATCCCCCCGGTCAGGGCGAAGGGCAGGGTGGCCATGATCAGGCCCGCCTCGTCAAACCGGCGGAAGATTACATAGAGCAGGACGAAGATGATCAGCAGGGTGGCCGGCACGACGATCTTCAGCCGGTCGGCCGCTCGCTGCAGATATTCGAACTGACCCGAATAGGAGAGGCTGACGCCGGGCGACAGCTTGACGTGTCGGTCGACGGCTTGACGCAGGTCGCCGACCACCGAGGCTAAATCCCGACCTCGGACATCGACATAGACCCAGGTGGTCGGTCGGCCGTTCTCGCTCTTGAGCATCGGCGGTCCGTCGGCGATCTCGACCTGGGCCACCGTACCCAGGGTGATCTGCGCGCCGCCCGGCGTCAGGATCGCCAGGGTCCGCAGGCCCTCCAGGCTGCCGCGCAGTTCGCGTGGATAGCGGACGCTGATCGGATAGCGGGCCAGGCCCTCGACCGTCTGGCCGATGGTCTCGCCGCCGATCGCCCCGGAGACGATCGACTGGACGTCGTCGATGTTGAGCCCGAACCGCGCGGCCGCGGCCCGGTCAATGCGGACATCGACATAGCGGCCGCCGGTCAGCCGTTCGGCCAGGGCCGAGCTGACGCCCGGCACATCCTTTGCGACGCCCTCCACCTCGCGGGCGATGCGGTCGAGTTCGGCCAGGTTGGCTCCAGAGACCTTGACGCCGATCGGGCTCTTAATACCGGTGGCCAACATGTCGATGCGGTTGCGGATCGGCGGCACCCAGACATTGGTCAGACCCGGGACCTTCACCCGCGCGTCGAGATCGGCAACCAGCTTGTCGGGCGTCATGCCCGGCCGCCACTGGTCGCGCGGCTTGAAGCGGATCGTGGTCTCGAACATCTCCAGCGGGGCCGGGTCGGTGGCGCTCTCGGCGCGGCCGGCCTTGCCGAACACGCTGTCGACCTCAGGAACGGTCTTGATCATTCGGTCGGTCTGCTGGAGGAGCTGTCCGGCCTTGGCCGCCGACAGCCCTGGTAGGGCTGATGGCATATAGAGCAGGTCGCCCTCGTCCATATTGGGCATGAACTCGGCCCCCAGATGGGCCAGCGGCCAGGCCGTGGTGGCGAAGGCCAGCAGGGCGATGACCAGGGTCGTTCTGGGCCGCCCCATCACCCAGTCCAGGGCAGGCCGGTAGGCCGCCGTCAGGACGCGGTTGATCGGATTGGAGGCCTCGTCGGGGATACGCCCACGGATCAGGTAGCCCATCAGCACCGGGATAAGGGTCACCGACAGGATGGCCGCCGCCGCCATTGCGTAGGTCTTGGTGAAGGCCAGGGGACGGAACAGCCGCCCCTCCTGGGCCTGCAGGGTAAACACCGGGATGAACGACAGGGTGATGATCAACAGGCTGAAGAACAGCGCCGGTCCGACCTCGACGGCGGCCTCGGTGACCAACTTCCAGCGGGCTTCGCCGACCAGGGTCTGGCCCGGGTGGTCGTGGGCCCAGCGTTCAAGCTTCTTGTGGGCGTTCTCGATCATCACCACGGCGGCGTCGACCATCGCCCCGATGGCGATGGCGATGCCGCCCAGCGACATGATGTTGGCGTCGACGCCTTGGCTTTTCATCACCAGGAAGGCGGCCAGCACCCCCAGCGGCAGCGAGATGATCGCCACCAAGGCCGAACGCAGGTGGCCCAGGAACAGGGCGCAGACCAGGGCGACGACGAGGAACTCCTCCAGCAGCTTGCCGGTCAGGTTATGGACGGCGCGGTCGATGAGGCCCGAGCGGTCATAGGTCGTGACCACCTCGACGCCGGGCGGCAGGCTCTTTTTCAGCTCGGCCAGCTTGGTCTTCACCGCCGCGATGGTGGTGCGGGCGTTTTCGCCCGAGCGGAGGATCACCACCCCGCCGGCCACCTCACCCTGGCCGTTCAGTTCGGCAATGCCGCGCCGCATCTCCGGACCGACCTGTATGGTCGCCACGTCGCCAAGCCGTACCGGGATCCCGCCGGCCGCCGTCTTCAGCGGAACGGCCTGGAAGTCCTCGGGGGTCTTCAGATAACCGGTGGCACGGACCATGTATTCGGCCTCGCCCAGTTCCAGGACGGAGCCGCCGGTTTCGGCGTTGGCGCCTTTCAGGGCGGCGACGACTTGGCTGTGGGTAACGCCGTATCCAGCCAGCTTCACCGGATCGAGGACGACCTGATATTGCCGAACCATGCCGCCGATCGCCGAGACCTCCGCCACGCCCGGCAGGGTTTTCAACTCGTAGCGCAAGAACCAGTCCTGCAGGGATCGAAGCTGGCTTAGATCGTGACCGCCGGTCTTGTCGACCAGGGCGTACTCATAGACCCAGCCGACCCCTGTTGCGTCGGGACCCAGGGCCGGGCGAGCGCCTTCGGGTAGGCGGGCCTGGACCTGGTTGAGATATTCCAGGACCCGCGAGCGAGCCCAGTAGAGGTCGGTTTTGTCGTCGAAGATCACATAGACAAAGCTGTCGCCGAAGAACGAATAGCCGCGCACCGTCTTGGCCCCGGGCACCGACAGCATGGTGGTGGCCAGCGGATAGGTGACCTGGTTCTCGACCAGTTGCGGGGCCTGGCCCGGATAGCTGGTGCGGATGATCACCTGGGTGTCGGAAAGGTCGGGCAGGGCGTCGATCGAGGTCGAGCGCACGGCTAGGCCGCCGGCCACGATCAGGGCCAGGGCGCCCAGCAGCACGAAGAAGCGATTGGCGACCGACCAGCGGATCAGGGCGGCGATCATGCGCCGCCTCCGAGCTTGGCGATGCGTCGCACCGTCGGGCTCGCTGGCGGCTGGTCGAAGGCGAAGCTGACCTGGTCGCCAGTCTTGAAACCCCGCAGCAGCATCGGGTCGGCGCGGAAGGCCATGGTCATGGCCGGCCAGCCGATGGCCGGGATCGGGCCGTGGGAGAGGGTGATGCTGTCCTTGGTCACCTGCTCGATGCGCCCCGTCGCTTCGGCCAAGGCGGGCTTTGCCGCAGCCGAGGTCATCGGCGCCATGGCGGCGTCCGCCGCCAGCGGCCGAACTTGCAGGCCCGCCAGGCTGGCCTCGGAGTCGATCAGGAACTGACCAGAGGCCACCACCTTCTGACCGGCGCTCAGGCCCGCCAGGATCTGGCTCTGGCCACCCGACTCGCGGCCGATCTTGACCTCGACGGCCTGGTAGCGGCCGTTGTCGCCGGCCAGCATGACGATGGCGCGCGAGCCGGTGCGGATCACCGCCTCGGACGGCAGCAGCAGGGCCGGGCGCGCGTCGGTATCAAACGAGACAGTGGCGAACATGCCTGGGCGCAGCTTGCCGCCGGGGTTGGGCAACTCAATGCGGGCCTGGAGCGTGCGGGTCTCGCCCTGGGCCTGGGGCAGGATGGCCTGCACCGTTCCCCGCAGCATCTCGCCGGGATAGGCCGCCAGGGCAACGCCGACCGATTGACCTTGGCGCAGTTGGCCGCCTTGCGCCTCAGGCACGGCGGCGGTGATCCAGACCCGCGACAGGCCGTTGATCTCGGCCAGTCCCTGGCCCATGGCCACGGTCATCCCGGCCCGAACGTCGAGCCTGGTGATCACCCCGCCCAGCGGCGCGCTGATCGTGATGATCGCGCGGGCCCGGCCGTCGCGATCGACGGCGGAGATCGTGCCTTCGGGCATGCCCAGCAGTCGCAGGCGCTGGCGGGCGGCGGCGATCAGGGCCGCGTCACCGGTGCGTCTGACCGCCAGATATTCGGCCTGGGCCCCGCCCCAGTCGGGAACCAGCAGGTCGGCCAGCGGCGCGCCGGCCCCGATCACATCGCCAGGAGCCCGGCCATAGACCCTCTGCACGAAGCCGCCGGAGCGCGCCTGGACCACGGCCACGTCACGCTGGTTGAAGTCGATGACGCCGGTGGCGGTCAGACCGCCGAGCAGGACGCCTTGGCGGGTCTCCACGGTGCGGACGCCGAGATTCTGGGCGGTGGCCGGATCGATGCGGACTCCGGCCGAAGGCCTGGTCGCATCGCCTACTCCGGCATATTTGGCGACCAGCTGCATGTCCATGAACGGCGACTTGCCCGGCTTGTCGAAATGCTGGGCTGGGACCATCGGGTCGTACCAGTAGAGAACCTTGCGACTATCGGCCGTGGCGTCCGACATCGCTGGCTCGGCGGTCAGTCGGGCCAGGCCGTAGCCGCCGGCGCCGGCCAGAACGACCAAGGCCGCGCCGGCCCCGAGCAGGACCTTCATCGAGGGTGACGGGTTCATTCGTCGCTTCCATAGGTCAGGGATAGGCGGGCGGCGTCGATGGCGACGGCTGCCTCGCGGTCCAGAGTGGTGAGTTGGGCGTCGGCCAGGCCGGCGAAGGCGGCCAACACGTCGGGCAGGGCGGCCGTGCCGGCCCCGTAGCCGGCGGTCTCCAGGTCGGCGCGCTGCTTGGCGAGCGGCAGCAGGGTGTCGCGAGCCCGCAGCCATTGCTCGTGGTGCATGACGTGGTCGGCGAGATCGGCTTCGAGCTGGGCGGCCAGCGTCCGGCGGGCGTCCTCGCGCTGGGCCTCGGCGCGGCCAGCGCTGGCGGCGCGCGCGGCGATCATCGGGTCCTGGCGGCTCTTGCCCCACAGCGGCAGGCTGACGCTGACCCCCGCCGAAACCATGTCGCCGAACATCGGGTCGCGGCGCTGATAGGCGACCTCCCAACTCCAGTCGGGGCGCTTGTCGGCCTTGGCCAGGGCGAGGTCGGCCTGGGCCTGGCGGGTGGTGGCGTCTCGCGCCAGCACGGTGGGATTGCGGTCGATCGCTACCCTGAGATTGGCGGGGGCCAGGTCCAGGTCGAGCGCCTCGCCGATCGCCTGGGGATCGGCGTCACCGGTCCAGCGCGTCAGCATCGCGCGAGCCCGTCCCAGCTTGGAGACCGCCTCGCTGCGGCGATCCTCCAGGGCGGCGCGCATTTGCGCCGCCTCCAGCGCCTGGGCGGGTCTCGAGCGTCCGGAGGCGACGCCGGAAGGCGCGGCGCTCCAGAGCGGGCCTAGCTGGGCTGCCACGCCATCCAGCGCGGCCAGCTTGCGCTGGGCGTAGAGCAGTTCGATCCAGGCCAGGGCGGCGGCGACGCGAACCTGCCGGGCTTCGACCGCGCCCTCAGCCCCGGCCGCGACGATGTCGGCTTGGGCCCGGCCGATGCGGGCCTGGCGCTTGGCGGCGCTGGGCATGTCCTGGCTGTAGCCGACCCGGCCCATGGTCATCTCGTCGGCGCCGAGCCGACCGGCCAGCGGGCCCGAGACCGGGAAATTGTCGAGACCCAGCGCCAGCCTGGGGTCGGGCAGGGCGCCAGCGGCCTTGGCCGAAGCCTTGGCCGCCTCGACCTGCAGGGCGGCGGCGCGCAGAGCTGGCGCGTTGGCGGCCGCAGCATCGAGACTTTGGCGGTAAGTGAGGGGCGCGGCATGGACGGCGCTGGCCAGCAGCGTCGCGGCGATGGTGATCGTGATGCGCATAGGGTTTCCGATCGCGAGAGTTGGCGACCGCGCGAGGCGGCGCTCGGATGCGCTGGATGACGTTAGGCAAGCGCAAGAGGGCGCAGCCTCGACGACACAGCACGGGATGGCGCCGCGTTAGACGCGGGCCAAGCTCAGGCGATCTGTTTGGGAGGTCGTTCGTCGCCCGGCGGCGCGTACGTGCGCAACGGCTTGTCGGGGGCCGCCGTTAGGCGCATCGGCACGACGGCCGGGAGCTTGATTTCCGAAGTGGGAGGAGTGGCGGTCGTCGCGCACAGGGCGGCGCAGATCTGGGCGCAGGCCTTGCCGTCGTGCGGAGCGTTCTGGTGCTCGTCGCAGCAAGGATCGTGGCTTGCCTTGGCGCCGTCGGTGGACTTGGCCATCGGCATGGACATGTCCATCATCGCCTCGGGCCCGCTCTTGGCGCACTCGACCTGCGCAGCAGCGGCAGCCACCGGGCTGATCAGCAGGGCCAGAACGGCCAGGAAGGCGAGCAGTTGCCGCATACGAAACGCTTTAGTCCTCCTTATTGCGATTGTCGACGCCCAGTACCGGCTTCCATGAGTGTCTGATTCATGATTCAGCGTTGGGGATGGTTCCCAAGGATCGCCGCCGCGTTGGGGGATGTGCATGCCCAGCACGTCTGGCGGGTGCTGCGCGCGCAAAAGCTCGATCTGGTGGCCAGCAAATACTGGTGCGGGAGCCGCGATCCCGATTTCGTGGCCAAGGCCGCGGACGTGGTCGGGCTCTACATGGCGCCGCCCGAAAATGCGGTGGTGATCTGTGTCGACGAGAAGCCGTCGATCCAGGCCCTGAAACTGCCCAACGGCCGGGCGCTCAGCGGCCATAGCCACGACGACAAGCGCCACGGCACATCCACCCTTTTCGCCGCCTTCGATGTGGCTTCCGGCAAGGTCACCGCGCCCACACCAAGCGCAGGCGGCGTCTGGAGTTTCTCGAGTTCATGGACGGAGTCGTGGCCGCCTATCCCGACCAGGAACTCCACGTCATCCTCGATAATCTCAACACCCACAAGAACAACCACGTCTGGCTCGAAGCTCACCCCAAGGTGACCTTTCACTTCACGCCCACCAGCGCCTCATGGCTCAATAAAGTCGAGATCTGGTTCCCCATCCTGCAGAAAAAGTCGCTTTTCAAGGCTTCCTTCACCTCGGTTCGAAAACTCCGCGAGGACATGGATCACTTCATCGAAGCCTATAGCGCCAACCCCAAACCCTTCTTCTGGACCAAGACCAAGGTCTCCCAGAGACACCTCAAGGACCAACGTGTCAGCGATCTGTGATTCCAGGTGCTAGGCTCGATAATTGCCTGCGGAGCGCGGGTCTGGAGGTCGTGTTTCTGACGCGGCCCAAGACCCCGGTCATGACTCTCAGGCGCGTTGTGTGCTTGGCGGTGAGGAGTCATCGCCTACGCCAAACTCACCGTTTAATTGGCGGCGTGCAGGTCGAGGGCTAAACGCGGTGCGTGGTTTTAGAAAGCTTCAAGGCCGGGTCTATTCGCCGGGGCGTCTGACGCCGACGTGACGACCCTCGGATGCGCGAAAAACACCTGCGCGAGGGATCGAGATTCCGGCAGGATATAGACTACGCCCATCGTGCCCTTGAACATCGGTTGCACGATATCGCCATAGAACCTGGTGGGCACGTTCACGCACCCATAAGAAATCCGGTTGTCATCGGGCGCGGCGGTGGCGAGGCGCTCCAGTCGCCGATCGGCCGCGCGGGTCGTGATGACCGGATGCAGGGACAGGGCGGCGTCATAGTCGATCCACAGAATACTCTTGCCGCCGAGGTTCTCGCCGATCGAAGCCACGAACCGACCGGCCGGAGTGATGCGTTCGTCCGGCGTAATGGCCGACAGGGGGCGATGGCCTATGCCGGGGGACGAGATATCGCCGTGCGTCAGGCCCATCAGGGCGGGCGTTGTCCCCAATAGCCGGCCCTGGGGGTCAAAGGCCAAAACCTGCGCACTGACCTTGTCGATGATCAGAAAGGGCAGCCCCTGATTGTCGGCCGTCTCGTGCACCCAGGTAGCAACCTCACTCGCAGCTGACGACGTGGGCGCCTCCCCGGCGGCGCCAGGGGCGCCTTCTGCGAGGGAGGGTTCGGCGGTCATGCCCGGCCGACCGAAGGCCAGCCCCAGGACCAGTCCCGCCGCCGCCATCCATCGTCCCGGTACGGGCGGCCGGCGGCCGGCCTCAAGCGCTAACCATCGCATGGTCAGTTGCGATCCTGTTTTCTGGGATAGACCGGCACCTGCATGGGACGCGGCGCGGCTGGCGCGACCGGCGCGGCTCTTTCCATCGGCCGAACAACCTCCTCCACCGATGGCGGGAGGCGGGCCGTCTCGTATGGCGGCATCCGCACGCCCCCCCCCACGACATTGAAGGCCAGATCGGACGATGTCGCCGAGATCGGGGTGGGCGTGACGAGCGGATAAAAGACGGCCGGCGTCGCCGCGGGCGGCGTCACGGGCGGGGTAACAGGCGGCGGCGTCACTGGCGGCGTCACTGGCGGCGTCACCGGCGGCGTGACCGGAGGGGTCACGGGTGGCGTCACCGGAGGGACGATGGGCGGGACCACCGGCGGTGTCACGGGCGGGGTGACCGGTGGCGTCGTGACCGGCGCTGCGGAGATCGTTCCCTGTGTTCTCTGGTTCGACACGCAACAGAAGTCGGCCAGGGCGTATCGGCTGGCGTTGGCTCCGGCCAGGCTGTAGCCGCTGTAGGTGATCCCGATGTCATCGCCCACAGTGGCCGAGTCGAAGGTGGCGCTCGCGCCGGGACCCGTCACCAGGGTGACGCCGGTGGGCAGCCCCGAAACCGCCGTGGTCCTGAAGCCTGAGAGGGTCGTGGCCGTCCCACCGTTGAACACTCGGCTTCCGTCCGGGAACAGCAGCATCCGCTGCGTCAGCGCGGCGCCCTCGGTCAGGGTGAAGCGGGTCGCGAAGGCCGAAGGCGTCGCGTAGGCAACGGGGTTGTAATTGATCGTCACCGGGGTGGCCGTGACCGTGACGCGGGGCGCCAGCGGGCTGAAGATGATCGTGCCGGCGCCCACGCCCGGGCCCGTCCCGCCGGCGCCCGCGATGAGCGTCAGGCCGACCGGCAGGCCCAGGCTCTGGGCGGGAATGGTGCTGCCGCGGGTCAGGGTGACGGCGCCGTCGATATGGACGTCATGCCCGGCGCACAGCGCGATGTTGCCGTCGGTGGTGGTGATCGTGTGAAACACGGTGACGTTCTGGCCGGCGTTCAGCAGGACGCTGCCGTTCACCGTGGTGATGGCGCCTTTGACGCTCACGTCGCGCCCGCAACAGGCGACGAAGTTGCCCTTGGTGGCGCTGATCGCGGCGTTGATGTTGACGTCGCGGCGGCTGTTCAGCGTCAGGGTGGTCGGGGTGGATGACGCGGTCCAGGCGATCGCGTCATTGACCAGTATGTCCCCCGTACTCGACGCACTGACGGCCGCCCGCGTGCTGATCGTGACATTGGTGGTCACGAGTCGGGCCGACAGGGTGGCGCCGGAAATATTGCCACCAGCGCCGATCGTGAAGTCGGCCGACTCGATCTGCCAAATCCCGGCGACCCCCGTGGGGGCGGCCGCGGTGATCTGCGCCGTGGGGGCGATGTTGACGATCGCGGCGGAGGTCTTGATGGACCCGCCGCCGCCGCCGCCCGGCGCGCTGGCGTCAAGGGTTCCGTCCACGTTCAGCGTTCCGCTCGTCATGTCGCCGAGCAGTTGGATGGTTCCGTTACGCTGACCGATCGTCCGCGCCTGGATGACGCCGGTGTTGTTGACCACCGTGCGGAGCAGGTCGCCCGCCCCCTGTGCGGTTATCACCACCCGACCGCCGTCGGCCTGAAGCATGCCGCTGTTCTGGATCAGCGCGTTAGCCGTGCCCTTGTCGACGACGACATTGAGCAGCCCGTCGCCGGCGACGTCGAGGGTGATGGCCTCGCCCGACGCCAGGGCGATCGACCCGAGATTGGCCCGGATCAGCCCCTCATTGCTGACCTGGCCGCCCAGCAGCGCGACATTTCCGCCTGTCGCGATGATATTCCCCTGGTTGCGGACGACCCCACCGCTCCCAGAAAACCGATAGTTGCCGGCCATGAAATCGCTGTCGGTCATTGCCAGGGTGGAAGCGACCAGCCCGCCGACATTGACCTGAGCCCCTTGTCCGAGCAGTACGCCGTTGGGGTTGATCAGGAACACTTGGCCATTGGAGGTCAGGCTGCCCAAGATCGCCGACGCGTTCGGGCCCACCACGCGATTCAGAGCCACCGAACCGCTGTTGGGCTGGATGAAGACCACGCTGCCGCCCTGGCCGATCGAGAAGCTCTGCCAATTGATCGCGGCGTTCTGGGTCGACTGGTTGATGGTCATCGCGCCAGGAGCTGTGGCGATGGTAGCGCCGCCCGCAGTGACCGCTCCGCCCGTCGGCAGGGTCTGAGCCTGAGCCGCTGTCGCCAGGGCCATCACGCTGCTCAAGCCGATCAAGGCGGAGGCTGCGATCCCGGCCAGGCAGCTGGAGGCGGCGAGGGCGCCTCGGCGGCCGATGCTGTCGGATCGACGTCCCGCATCCAGCCCGGCGTCGGCGATCGTGTGATGGAAACTGTTCATCGGAACGTTCTTTTTCAGAAGATGCGCTAGGGGCGAGACGGCCATGGTGGTCATCAGAACAGCTTGACGATCTGGACCCAGACGCGGCCTTTTTTGTCAGGCTCCGACGTCGAAATCTGGTCGTTGAAGCGGCGGGCGTAGGCGACGCGGACGCTGAGGTTGTCCGGGCCAAACCAATTGACGCCAAGGCCGCCACCGCTGCGCCTGGCCCGGTTGGGGCCGGGAAACCAGGGGTCCTTGGCGTAGTCGACCTCACCGGCGTCCACGAATGCGATCAGCTGGAACTGGCCCGGAATGGGCCGCGTCCATGCGTCAAGTGTCCAGCGGGCTTCCAATGTCGCGACATAGCCTTGGTCGCCGTAGGCCTCGCCCTCCGGATAGGCGCGCACGCCATAGGCGCCGCCCAGTTCCATCTTTTCGGAGATGTCGAGATTGTCGGTGGCCATCTGCCCGCGCACCGCGCCGTAGACCGACAGCGGTCCACGCACCGTCTGAAGCCGGGAGACGGCGAACTGCAGCTTGTTGAACCCGCCCTGGGAACGGGCGCTCGCCGCGTCGGCGGCGCGCTCGAGCGGACTTTCGATGTTCAGGCGGCCCGAGGTCCAGGACAGAGAGGCTGAGTTCCAGCCGCCGCCGCCGAACCCGTCGCGAGAATCCCCGCGCAGGCCGATCGTCGCCGCGTGGATGGTCTTGTCGGAGACCTGCGATAGCAGGCCGATCTCGTCGGTGAGGAACTTGGCCTCGAGACCGCCCAGAACGTAGAGGTTCGCGGCGCGCGAGCGGATCAGCGGGTAGCTGGCGAACAGGCCGGCGATGTCGCTCGTGCCGTTGGCGTGAAGCGCCGAGAATTCGTGCCCCAGATCGTACTGCATGTGGGTAAAGCCCACGCCGACGGTGGCGTCGCCAAGCGGGGCCTGCCAGGCGGCGTGCCCGTAGGCCAGGCCCTCGGTGGAGGCGAGCAGGCGCAGGCTGATTAGGTCGCCCATGCCGGTCAGATTGGCGACATTGGCCGAGCCGCCGAACCGGTAGGCGCCGGTGTAGCGATTGCCGGCGTTGTCGGCTTCGAGGCTGCCGTAAATCCGGGGCGCCCTGGTTAGGTCAACGGTGAGATCCGAAGAGCCCACCTCGGCGCCCGGAGACAGCGTCGAATGAACGACGACGCCGGGGATGTCGGAAAGTAGCAATAGACGGCGATCGAGCGGCGCGATCGCGACCGGGTCGCCGCGGTTGAGGCCCTTCAGCACCTTCCCGGCTACGGCGTCGGCCACGCCGGACTGATTGCGCAGGGTGATCAACCCGTAGTGGCCTTCGACCACGGCGATGGTCACGGTCCCCGCCACGACGTCCTGCGCCGGGAGATAGGCCTGGGCCAGCGCATAGCCATGAGCGCTGTAGAAGCGCGTGATCCGGGCGGCCCCATTGCGAAGTTCGGGAAGGGTGAGATAGCGTCCGGGGATCAAGCCCGCCTCCGCCACCAACTGCGCTTCGGTGAACAGGGTCGCGCCCGTGACGCGCAGCGTGTCCACACGGATCCGTGCGCCTTCGGGAGCGGCGTTCTCCGACGGTTCCGGCCGTTCGATGCGGATGGCCGGGGCGGGCCTCTGGGGAACGGAAGCAGGCGGAATTTGCTGCAATTGCCCCGGCGCTGGAGGTTGTTCGGCCTGGGCGCCCTGGCCCGTCGTCAACAGCGCGAACATGATAAGACTCGACCGCAACATAGACGCCTCGTAGTGCCGCCGCGATGTCAGGGCGCCCGGCCCTCACGCAGCGGAGAGCACGCACGTTGGAAGGCAAAAGCTCGGTTCATTCAGCATGGAATTGAGAAATCCCGACTGCAAATATCAAATGACTTCTAATGTACCGACAAAAAGACTTTTGTGTTTTCCCGCATTAACGGGGAATGAACGGATTTCTCGCGTCAATCTGTAAAATAAGCAACGGGTAAAAAATTTATTCATTCCTGTTTGAGTTGCCCGAATATTGGCTCGTTTTGTCGCATACGACCTCGACCAACCTTGAGCGTTCAATCTGAAGAGTCGATTTCCCCATACCCACGCCTATAAATTTGCACGGCTGAGGCGAATGCTCGTATTTTAGGGGATTTGGCAGACCGGCGCCTTGCGAAATGCACGTCGTCTCGAGGGGGTCTGGCGGTGCCGAAAAAAAACCGTCAGCCGTTCGCGATCGGTCGAGCGTCGCATCAGCCCTGGCTGTAAGGGTGCTGGATCAAGGATCAGTTTTGGCGCTTGCCAGGCTGCCGTCGTCGGCCGTGAGCGAACCTGACGGACTGCGTCATACACCTTGATGCCGCGCCGGAGATGAGCGCTACCGGAGACGCCTGCACAACTGTCGCGGGCATTGGAGGCGACGTCTGAAGGTCGAGAAGTGTGGCTGGTCCCACTGTCCGCTCATGGGTACGCCTCCGGTGAAGGCCGCCTTGCCGCGTGGTGACTAGGCCGTAGTTACGATTTAGCTATTTGAGCCATAGCATGATGGCGGCGAGGGTTACGAAGCCCATGAAGGTGGTTGCAAGCTTGTCGTACCGGGTTGCGATGCGGCGGAACTGCTTGATGCGGCTGAAAAAACGCTCGACGTGGTTTCGCTCCTTGTAGAGGGCGGTGTCGTAGGCGTGCTGGCGTTTGCGATGCCGGCGGGGCGGCACGCAGGGATCGCCGCCCTGGGCGATGATCTTTTCGTAGAGACGATTGGCGTCATAGGCCATGTCGTTCTGCTGGCCCGGGCCCAGGATGATGCGGACAGGCAGACCAAGGGCGTCTACGCAGAGGTGGATCTTGGTTCCGAACCCGCCACGAGACCGGCCAAGCGCCTGGGCGTTAGGGCCCCCTTTTTTCGCCGCGCGCCGGCGGCCTGGGCGTGGGCCCGAATGACGGTGGCGTCCAACAT